>JAKADI010000011.1 GCA_021820675.1 Bacillota bacterium
GGGGGCTAATGGCTTCAACTCAATCACCCGAGTCGGCTCAAACACTTTGATCAGCCCTGCCGTCGCCTTTTGGTCCCAAATCACCAACAGAGCTTCCGGATCCGGATGCGCCAAATAGGATTGCACAGTGCTCTCTTTTTTCGGCCAGGAAGCATCCTTTACAACCATCATGCGGCGCCGACTAAAAAACCCAGTGGTACGCAACTCCATTTCTAATTCGGCCCAGTTGGTGACCGTCTCTTTCACCCGGTACCCATCTTGGTATCCGTCGGCTAAAAAGTGTCGTCGCGCCCCTTCAATCCACCGTTTGGCCCAATAGCTATGCTCTCCGCTTAAAAGATAGCACGGGCCAAGAGATCCATGCTCAACGATTGCTAATGCTTCGGTTATATCCACCCGCATTCCCCTCAATGCATAAACCCTGGTATTAGTGGCCACATTGTACCAAAGAACGGAGAATCACGAAAAGACGACTTCTTCGAGAAAGGAGGAAGCGCCATGTGGCCATTTACGCGAAGAAAACACCACCGTCGTCCCCCTCAGGCACATCCCCCGATCATCGAAAATCATTTAGACGCCAAGTCAGAAAGTTCTCAAGATGTGCAAACCCCCAAGGATGCCCCGGTCTTGATGGACAATTTGGTGGCTACCGAACAGACGTTAGAAAACATCTCCGGCATTGATATCGGACTTTTGCAAGACCTGATTACGGAGACTAAAACCTTTGCCAAGCAATTGGAAACGCTGGAGCATACGATTAAACAACACGGCTCGGTTACGCAATCATTAGATGTCTACAACGGTAGTGTGGAAGATGCCTACAACCTCCTGAAAAACACGGTGGGTCAATCTCCCGACATCAACATCCGCCGCTTCTTCCTAGGACGTGTGCATCGAATTCCTTGTGTGCTCGTCTTCAATGATGGTCTAGCTGAAAATCAGATGGTGGACCAAGATGCCATCTTCCTAATGCAGCGCTACGAGGACGCGGAACAACTATGGCAAGACGGTCCGCAAATCCATCAATATGTCCACGATTCCATCGTCTCCGTAGGGCACGTCACTGTTGAAAACCGCTGGACCAAATTATTGCCCGACATGATGGGGGGCAATACCTTGGTGTTTATCCAAGGGGCAAAAGAAGTACTCGTGCTGGATACGGTCAAATACCCTGCTCGGGCCATCGAAACCCCGGATACCGAGCGCGCTGTCAGAGGGCCCCAGGAATCTTTTAACGAAGTCGCCTTGACCCAGATGAATCTTATCCGCCGCCGCATTAAAAGCCCGGCCCTTCATTTCGACCAGCTGAGTATTGGCTCTTATACCAAGACCATGGTTCTCATTGCCCACATTGAGGGGATTACCAACCCGGAGCTCGTCATGGCCGTCAAACGGCGCCTCAGAGGGGTCAAACTCGATGGCTTGCAATATTCTGCCAACCTCACCCCATATCTCTCGACCCACCCGTCATCCTTATTTCCCCAGGTCCGGACATCCGAACGCGTGGATATTGTGGTACGCAACCTCCTCTTAGGAAAGGTAGCGATATTGGTGGACAATACTCCTTATGCTCTCACCGTGCCCTCCACCTTCATCGATTTTTATCAAACCACCGACGATTATACGGCAAGTTATTGGGATGCGTCCTTGGAACGGATGATACGTCTGGTGGGACTCTTCGTCGGGTTGCTCCTGCCGCCGCTTTATGTCGCCCTGATCTCCGTCGACCCAGATCTATTGCCGGTCAAGTTAGTGCTCTCCATTGCCGGATCCCGCCAGGCTGTACCATTCCCGCCAATCCTGGAAGTCTTAATTATGTGGATTATCGTCGAAATCTTACGCGAAGCCGCCATTCGCCTTCCCAAAGAACTCTCCACCACCTTAGGCACCGTGGGCGCGATTGTCGTGGGGACAGCTATTGTCAAAGCCGGCATCGTAGACAGTGTGATGATCGTGATCATCACACTCACAGCTCTAGGCTTGTTTACCTCTCCAGCCTACGAAATGGCTACTCCGTGGCGTATCTTATTTTGGGTGCTGATTGTCGCTGCTTATTTTTTTGGATTATATGGCATTATCCTCGCGTTACTCATAATTTTGGCACATTTAACCAGCTTAGAGAATTTCGGGGTGCCTTACCTGTCGCCCTTTGGCCCCATCCGGTTCCGTGATTTAAAAGATACATGGTTACGGTTTCCAACGTCTGCCCTCAAAAAACGCCCGGTTTACCTACGCTCGGTTAAGACGCGGAAGATGGGCGCCCATGTTCCCAAACCCATGAAAAATCCCCAGTTGCACACGACCCAAAGGAACCCAGAGCAATGATGAGACATAAATTTCGGCGATTCGGATGGAAACTGGCTATGCTATGCACCCTGGGGCTGCCTTTAACCGGATGCTGGGACAACCGGCCCGTCGATTACCGCGCCCTCGTCTTTACCTTGGGACTTAGCGCCAGCTCTAAGCCCCATGAACTCTCCATGCTGTTTCAATTTCCGACCCCCCCGGCCATGGCCTCCTATGCCAAAGGCAGTGCCAGCAACACCAGCCAATCGCCGGTGGCCGATATTAAAGGCCATGGCAAAAGTGTCGCGCAATGCTTTGATGTGGCACAAGCGCAAGTCTCGAGAGATTTATATCTGGGTCAGATTCAACTGATTGCGGTGTCCACACACCTGTCCAGTTCGCTACTATTTCGGGCTCTTGATTCCCTTGAACGCACCGGGACCTTTGATAAAACCCCTTTTATGTTTGCCACACCCCAATCGGTGCAGTCGGTCGTATCTGTGAAAACCAATCAAGATGCGTTCCCGAGTTTGTACTATGTGAATTTGTTTTCTTGCGGACACTGCCAAACGGAATCGCTAGGGATTCGTTTTTGGCAATTTGCCGCTGACGCCTTGACCCCGGGCGTGGACCCCTATCTTCCTGAGGTCCTGGTCAACAAAAAAAGTCAGAAAATGATGGTCAGCCAAGAAGCCTTATACCGGCATTTTACCTACGTGGGATCCCTAAATCCCCAGGAGACCATGGCATTTAGCCTATTAAAAGGCGTCGCCCATAAGGTGAATATTTATTTGCCCCATCTCCAGGCGACTCTTCGCGCCATTCACGGCTCTACACACTTAAGTGTGAGAGAACGGCGAGGCCAAGTCTATGCCACGTTCCATCTCAATCTGATGACCACCTTAGAAGGAATTGGCACCCAGACTGAGACGGCGGCGCAGCTGGCCCATCTCTCGAAACTCAGTTCCACCGTCCTGGCGCATTGGTGTCTAGGGGTCCTCGAAAAGACTCAAAAGCTGGATGTGGATCCCTTTGGCATCGGCCGCAAACTCGATTGGCGCTATCCACAAGAATTTAAACGGTTCAAACATTGGCACAACGAATATCCCAAGGTGCATATGACAGTCAGTGTTAAAACGCGTATCAACAAAATGGGCGATATTAAGTAAGGGTCAACATCACCTGCTGAGGAGAGTCTCAATGAGTTTAGGAACGAGCCACCGTCTGCCACGAATATCCGGACTGCAATTTGGCACTGTTGTCACCGCAGGCTACATGGCCATGGGCATTTTCTACTTTCCACGACAATTGGTGAGTGCAGCCGGCCGGGACGGCATTTGGGCCTTTTGGCTGGAGGGTCTCGTTACCTTTGTGCTGATGCGTTTCATTTTTATGATGAATCATCTGGTTCCCAATGAGACCTTAGGAGAGTTCGCTCCGAAAATCATATCGAAACCCGTGGCGTTTGTCTTAGGAATCTATACCGTCACGTACCATTTAGCCTTGGCCGTCGTGGCAGCCGTACTCTTTGGGTTTGTTTTAAGCGACATTTTTCTTCCAGACACCCCCGGATGGGCGATAACCGGGGCCCTGGTGCTTACCGCCACCTATATTGCCTCCTTAGGAATTTCCTCTTTAGCGAGAACCTTGCAAGCCGGTTATCTTCCCATGGTGTTTCTCACTCTTTTAACCTTGATCCTCGCCATGAGCATGATTCGCCACCCGCTGTTATTAGAACCGCCCTCGAACATTCGGATGATTCCGATCTTACAGGGCGCGTACCGGGAGTATTTTTTGTTTATCGGCTTTGAAGTGAGTGTCACACTGTATCCTTTTATCCGCAATGACCAAAGGGTGCGAGGCGAACACTTTGCTTACCTGGGCCTCGCCTTGACAATATTTACCGGAACCATCATGTATGAGGCTACAATGGCCAGCTTTGGGCCGTCGTTGATTCCGATATTGCGCTGGCCAATCGTCAGCCTTATGCGCATTCTGACCATTAGCGGATTTTTTGTGAGCAAATGGGGATTGCTGGTGGTGGTGTTATGGACCAATGCCGTGGTGGCCTTCGTGGCCATACGCCTGTGGTGTTTGGCCCATGATTTGGCAGCGCTGCTTCATTGGCATTCGCGCTACAGCTATCCGACTTTGCTTATGACAGGGGCTGTTAGTGTCTTTATCTTTGCCCTGTGGATTCCCAATGCCAAGATTGCCGACTACATTACCCAAAATTTTGTGGTGCCTTTTGGCATCGCCTATCTATTGAGTGTGTCAGTGATAGTGACCATAGTTGCTCATTTTCGCAAACCCACCTTAAGACGTTTACGCCAAAAAACAGAAACCAAACCCCCGACACCAGGATAAAACTAAGATGCGTCGGGGTGCGGTAGGGTGATGGTTACGGTTGTGCCCTCCTGGGGACTGGAGAAAACTTCGAGGCGCCCTTGGTGGGCATCCACCAGTTGCTTCACAATGAAGAGACCCAGGCCATGCCCGCCATCTTTGGTGGTCCGCCGTTCCAAAAACAACGTTCGCATCACCGCGTCGGGAATCCCTAACCCATTGTCGTGGATTATCACATATTGCGCGCGATCATCGCGGTCCACTGTGACGGTGATCACGCCCCCCGCCGGCATCGCCTCAGCGGCATTTTTGAACACATTGATTAAAATTTGCTCAAACCGGTCCGGATCCACATAGATCTGAGCCTCTTGAAAGGTCGTTTCCACCTGCACAGCCATTGGCACCGTCGCTTCAATCACAGGCCATGCCTTGTCCACCAGGGATTTCGCATCACACCATTGCTTTTGAATTTCTTGACTGCGGGTAAGCCACATCAAATCGGACGTCAATCGCGATAAGCGGTCGATTTCTTCCATAGCACGGCTTAGATATTCCTTAGGTCGGCCTTCCGAAATTTGGGTCAGGGCCAATTCCACATAACCACTTATGGCAGCCAAGGGATTGCGCACTTCATGCATCATGGCGGAGGCAAACTGGACCGAGATTTTGTCTTGTTCAATGAGCCGTTGGGGAATGGCTTCAAGAATCACCCAGGGATAATGGGCATGAATACGGATTTCAAACGTGTTATGGGTCAAAGTAAAAAAGACTTGTTGGCCGCGCCGGATCACCACTGGCCAGGAGGGTAACCATTCAATGCTATTCCACAACCGTCCCACCAGATCATAGCCGAGCAGCGTTCGCGCGGTATAGTTCCCTAAAAGAAATCGTCCTGCTTCTGCGACGGCTATCCCGGTTTGTAAAAAATCTCCGGCCAAACCGGAAAGGTTATCGGAGATCCAGATCATAAATCCCTCGAGGTCCCCCGCAAGGTTATGCACAGGTTGACTTTCAACGGTAACTTGGATACCGGAGGAGAGAACCACGGGATCAATGCGCTGATATGTTTCCTGTCGAACGACTTGACGCAATAAAGCCCGTATGGTCTTCCGGCTGGCTTGAAACCACTGGGCATAGTGATTACGCCATACAATGCGGCGACTCGGGGAAACGAACAGCATCGGCAGAGGAAGACGATCCAGAACCTCTTTGCCCGCTAGAAAATCGTTGGTCACATGAACATGGGGCAAAACATGAAACGTATGAGGCACGCTGGCATCTCCTATCGGGTGGTATCAGAACGAAAACAGAATGATACATGACACTGAGACTTTCGACATAGGTGCAAAAAAATCCTGCTTGCAAGTCAAGAAAATCGCTGTCCACTTTACCAAACTTCCGTAAGATTGCCTAATAGAGTACGATAGACATTATGACAAATAGAAATCGATAGTACCTATGAATCCGTGGCCATGGCCCTAAGAGGTGACTCAATGTCCAATAACGTCGAAAACCGAACAGGATTTTATTACGCCGATATCCTGGTTGGAGCGGTTATTATTGCGATACTGTCGTTCGTATTGACCTGGGCGACGCATGCGCACCATTATCGTCCGGAAACGGGCGGCATCTCCTTGGGCTACGCAAAACTTCCGCTCTATGCATTGTATTCTTGGCTGCGGATGTTCTTTGCCTATATTCTCTCTTTATTGTTCACATTTGTTTATGCCTACTTGGCCGCGTACAACAAACGCGCCGAAAAAATTTTGATTCCCCTATTGGATATCTTGCAGTCCATTCCGGTTTTGTCGTTTTTGCCAGTAGTACTTTTAGCATTTATCGCACTTTTTCCGGGTTCCCGCCTCGGTGTCAATTTGGCGTCGGTTCTCTTGATTTTCACCGGGCAAGTCTGGAACATGGTTTTTGCCCTCTATAACGGCCTCATCACGATTCCCCGGGATTTGAGGGAATCGGCCTTATCTTTGAATCTGTCAGCCTGGCAACGATTTCGTACTTTAGAATTACCCTATGCAATGGTCGGCTTAGTGTGGAACTCGATGATGTCATGGTCAGGCGGATGGTTCTTCCTGATGGCTGCGGAAATGTTTTCGTTAGGCAACCGCAACTATCAGTTACAAGGTTTAGGTTCCTACTTGCAGACAGCGGCCAACCAAGGGCAGTGGGACAAAGAAATTTCGGGGCTTATTGTCTTGATTCTGGTGATTGTGGCCATGGACCAACTCATTTGGCGTCCTTTGCTGGCATGGTCCGATAAATTTAAAATGGAATTGGTTGAAGGTTCGGCCAAACCCCGCTCAGCGATTCTTATGGTACTCAAACGCTCCGTGTTATTGGAATGCCTCAGCCAAAAACTATTCGTCCCCTTGACCGAATGGGCCGATCACCTTTTCGGCCGCACCTTGCCGCAAATATCGCATAAACATTCGGTTCAGACCGTAACCGGGCTGATCCGGTCTTTGGTATTGGCCTTTTCGCTCATCGCCTTATTCACCGCCTTGCAAGGAGCCCTCCACCTCATTTCCCACTGGACATGGCCCCAGGTCGCCACCGTTCTTTTGGCCGTGGGATCGACCTTGCTCCGGGTCGTCATTTCACTTCTCATTTCGGTATTGTGGACCGTCCCGGTCGGGGTGTTTATTGGCTCCAACCCTAAATGGGCACAAGCTTTGACGCCGATTACGCAGATTGCCGCCTCAGTCCCGGCTACAGCCCTGTTCCCCGGACTAGTCGCCTTGCTGATTGGTCTGCAAGGGGGACTAGAGACCGCCTCGATTTTGCTCATGGTTTTAGGAACGCAATGGTATATTTTATTTAATGTCATTGCGGGAGCGTCAGCCATCCCTGAAGATTTACGCGAAGCGACCGTCATGTTCCGCTTACGAGGCTGGCATGCCTGGCGAACCTTAATTCTTCCGGCTATCTACCCGTATTTAATCACGGGTTTGATCACGGCATCCGGAGGGGCATGGAATGCAAGTATTGTCGCCGAATATGTCAGCTTTCATAATCACACCTACACCACTTTTGGCGTTGGCTCTTTAATCGCTGAAAGTTCGCAGAAGGGCCAGTTTTCCCTTCTCCTGCTGGCAACCGGGTCGCTGGCCGTCACAGTGGTCGTGATTAACCGCCTCATTTGGCGGCCATTATATAACCGTGCATCGGAGCGCTATTCCTTATCATAAGTGAGGGTAATCATGGTACAGGCATCTCGTGAGGAAAAAACTCGTCTGATCCGTCTGTTGGGTGTGACCAAAATGTACACGCAGCCAGACAAATATGATATTTTAGTCTTGGACGATATCACCTTAGACATTTATCCTGGGGAATTTGTCGCACTCTTGGGCCCATCAGGATCCGGCAAGTCGACCCTGCTTCGCATCATTACCGGGCTCTCCTCCCCGTCCTTCGGGACGGTCTTATACCGCGACAGGCCCGTGAACGGACCTAATCCCAAAGCAGCAATGGTTTTTCAATCTTTTGCCTTATATCCATGGCTTACGATCTTGCAAAATGTCGAACTCGGTTTGGTCGCAAAACGGGAAGACATCGCCAAACGTCGGGAAAAATCCCTACAATTGCTGGACTTGATTGGCTTAAACGGCTATGAAGATGCGTTTCCGAAGGAATTGTCGGGAGGGATGCGTCAGCGGGTGGGCTTTGCCCGCGCTCTGGCCGTTGATCCCGAGCTGTTGTGTATGGATGAACCGTTTTCCGCTCTTGACTTTTTGACTGCGGAGAATCTGCGCTCGGAACTTTTGGACTTGTGGCTCGAATCCAAAATCCCGACTAAAGCCATTTTGATGGTCACCCATGGAATAGAAGAAGCCGTTTACATGGCAGACAGAATTGTGATCCTGTCGAAAAATCCGGCCCGGATTATTGCGGATTTACCCGTTCGCTTGCCCTATCCCCGCAACCGCAAATCCCCAGAGTTTATCGACTTGGTCGACTACGTGTATAAGGTCGTCACCGGACGGGACGACGATAAGGGTGCCGAGACAGAAACCGCCAATGCTACCCAGGTCATCCCCACTGCAGAACGAACTATCTTACAACCAATCCCCTATGGCCACCTCTCAATGTTAAGCGGCCTCCTGGAATTGGTTGCCGACCGCGGCGGTCAAGATGATCTTTACCACTTGGGATCGGAACTCTTCTTAGAAGTGGACGACTTATTGCCCGTAACGGAGACGGCGGAACTTTTCCATCTGGCCGAGGTCACGGAGGGTGATCTCACCTTGACGGATTTGGGACGTGAGTTTGTCGATTCCGACGTGACCGAACGCAAGGGTATCATTCGTGAGCAACTCAAAGACGTTCCCCTGTTTCGGCTGATCGATCGCGTCCTGCACAACAAGGCTAATCATGCCATGCCGAAGGAATTTTTCACTGACATCCTCGAAGAACATTTCTCCGTCAGCGAAGCCGAACGCCAGCTAGTAACGGCCATCAACTGGGGACGCTTTGCCGATCTGTTTCATTATGATCCCGACACCGAATTACTTTATTTGGCTTTAGATCAACAAGATCCTAACGATAAGGCTAACCCCAACGCAGAATTGTTACAAGAAAAGTAAGCCGATGGGACATACTCTAAGCGGAGGTGATGATGATGTTAATGCGCTGGGATCCCGATGATATTCAGCACTTTCGCAATGACATGTCTCGGGTATGGAGCCGTATGCGCGACGACTGGAATCTGGATAACACCAAGCCTAAGACGCACTTACACCAGATTGAAAATGGATATCTAGCGGAATTTGAGTTACCCGGTGTCGACCCCGATCAGGTCAATATCGAAGTCGACGACGAATCTATCAGTGTTAAAGGAACGTTCCCCGCTTCGCCGCTGGAACAAGACAAACGCGAAGGGGAAGAGTTTCAAGCGGTTATCGGATTCCCAACCGAAATCGACCCGGAGTCCGCCATAGCCGAGTACAAATTCGGCTTGTTGCGGATCAAGGCCTATAAAGCAACCGGACGTCGTAAGAAAATCAGTATCAACGCTCACTAAACCCCCTGACAAATAAGGGACCCATACAGGTCCCTTATTTGTCGGAATGATTGGGGGGATGAGGTCTCTTGCCCGAAAAGATGCCCGCCATAAGGCCAATCACGAACCCGCCTACCAGTGGTTGCCACCCTTGAGGCGGGGGACCTACCCACAAGATCGAAGCCGCCTCGGCGACTAGAGCCCCTAGTGCTGCCACAATCATTGCCCATATCACATGAACCCCGCCTAATGGCCGGCGGGAACGGCCCAAAATGGCTCCAATAATCGCCGAACTCGCCGCGATGGCTAAAGCCAGTACCGTTTTCAACGGACAACCACATTAACCAGGCTCCCCGGTACCGCAATGACTTTCACAACCGTCCGACCCAGGGTAAGCGTCTGAATTTTTTCGTCGGCCAATGCCAATTCCTGCAACTGATCGGAAGGCACATCCATGGGCACTGTTAGCCGGCTACGCACCTTGCCATTAATTTGCAAGGCAATCGTTACCTCTTGATCCTGCAGCCATTTTTCCTCGTACTGCGGCCACGGGGTCCGGTGAACACTGGAGTCATGCCCTAATTGATGCCATAATTCCTCGGCTAAATGCGGAGCAAATGGAGCCAGAAGACGCACAAGTATATCGAAGAGACGACCTTGATCATTCCGACTTAACTCGTCCACGTCCTGATATAATGCGTTGGTCAATTCCATTAACGCGCTAATGGCGGTGTTAAATGCCCGTCTCTCGCCGATATCTTCGGTAATTTTCTTTATGGCGCGGTTCACCGCCTTGTAGACCCTTACCATAGCATGCTCGGACACTGTTTGGGCATTATCCGGATGCTCCTTCACAACTAAGCGGTATACCCGTTGTAAGAATCGATAGGACCCTTCAACACCTTGATGGGACCATTCGAAATCTTTGTCGGGCGGAGCCGCAAAAAGCATAAACACTCGTGTGGCATCACTGCCCCACTCCTTCATGATGTTTTCCGGACTTAAGGTGTTACCCTTGGATTTGGACATCTTGGACCCACCATAAACCACCATTCCCTGCGCCAACAAGCGCTTAAATGGCTCATCCACCGGAACCAATCCCGCATCGAAAAGCACCTTGGTAAAGAACCGGGAATAGAGCAAATGCAGTACGGCATGCTCCTTTCCGCCGACATATTCATCAACGGGCATCCAGTAATCCACATCCCCTCTGTTAAAGGGGCGCTCGGCGTCCGCTGAGGTATAGCGATAGTAATACCACGACGAATCGACGAAGGTATCCATCGTATCGGTTTCGCGCTGAGCCGGGCCATGGCAGACGGGGCACGTCGTTTCCAACCAGTCCTTAACCCCAGCTAAGGGGGACGCCCCTTGTCCTGTAAATTCCACGTTAGGGGGCAGGAGAACCGGCAATTGTTCTATCGGAACTGCGACGGCACCACAGACCGGGCAATGAATGATCGGAATAGGCGCTCCCCAATACCGTTGCCGGGAAATAAGCCAGTCCCGCATCCGGTAGCTGACCCTGGCTCCCCCCTTACCCGCTGCCGTTAACGCTTGGGCAATGGCTTCTTTGGCCTTAATATTATCCATTCCCGTAAACGGGCCAGAATTCACCAAACGGCCAGGCCCCGTATAGGACTTTTGATCGATATCCTCCGCGATGCCGTGGGGTTTCACCACGACTTTCACCGGTAAGTGATATTTCTGAGCATAGAGAAAGTCCCTTTGATCATGAGCCGGGACTCCCATTACTGCCCCCGTGCCGTAATCAACTAATACATAATTTGCAATCCAGATCGGCAGCTTTGCCCCGGTTAAGGGATGAATCGCATAACTCCCTGTGAAAATCCCTCGTTTCTCGCTGTTTTCAGCCGTTCTTTCAATGTCACTGTGCACACGTTCAGTGGCAATAAATTCACGCACTTTATCGGCTTCCGAATGAGACGCAATCAGGTCATCGACTAAAGGATGCTCCGGAGCCAATACGATATAGGTTGCCCCATATAGGGTGTCCGGTCGCGTAGTAAATACGGAAATTTTCTGTCCCACGGCGGGAACGTCGAAGACCACTTCAGCTCCAACACTCTTTCCGATCCAGTTAAATTGCTGGGTTTTAATCTCCGACGGCCAGTCCAAAGCGTCTAACGACGATAACAGCCGCTCGGCATAATCCGTAATACGGAAGTACCACTGAGTTAAATCGCGTTTGACGATGACCGAATCACACCGCCAACACACTCCATCCTCTACCTGTTCGTTGGCCAGGACCGTCTCGCAACTGGGACACCAATTCACGGCACCTTTTTTTTGGTAGGCTAACTGGCGTTCATAGAACAATAGAAACAACTCTTGTGTGAAACGGTAATATTCTGGTTCTGATGTCGTCACTTCCCGTGACCAATCAAACGAAAGCCCCATTTGTTTCATTTGCTGCTTCATGTAGGTGATATTTGCCAGGGTGGACGTGCGAGGAGGAATACCACTTTTTATCGCCGCGTTTTCTGCGGGCATGCCAAATGCATCCCAACCCATCGGATGCAACACGTTATATCCTGCCATACGCCTGTAACGTGCAATCACATCCCCCAGCGTATAGACCCGGACATG
>JAKADI010000012.1 GCA_021820675.1 Bacillota bacterium
AGTCGTCAGGCGACTATTTTCGGGCAACAGCGCTCCCATTGGGAGTGGAAGGGCTGTTTTCTGAGAGATTGAGGTGGTTTTAGACCGATGTTTAGTGGCTATTGCAGTTTTCGTTCCAATGCTACATACCTTACACTTATTGGTTTAGGAAATCCTTGCGCTGCAAGGGTTTCCGGCTATGGGAAAAAATAACGGCGAAACTCGAGTCTTAGACCCCAGAGCACTAAAATCCCAGATGCATCGCCATTATTTGCCTTTTCTAGATTGGTTGAGACGCGTTTTGGTGGCAGGACTGCTGTTTACGGTTAGCACCCATCGTTGCGGACACGAACTCAAAACTCGACTCTCCGTGGAGGGATAGTCCTTGCGGAGACCGGAATTGCACCAG
This sequence comes from Bacillota bacterium, assembly GCA_021820675.1. Lineage (GTDB taxonomy): Bacteria > Bacillota > Sulfobacillia > Sulfobacillales > Sulfobacillaceae > Sulfobacillus. The sequence continues at coordinate 389 of JAKADI010000012.1, forward strand.
CTCAAAATGGTCAGCTTGCCTTGGTGCACCCAAAGAGGGGTTTTACCCCTTCAGTCCACTGCCGATTGTAAGGCTGTCCAAAATCCGTCTTGCCGTGAGTAGGAAGATGATGAGTACAGGAATGATCGAGACCACGGACATGGCTGCCATAAAGACATAGTTGGTAAAGTAGACGCTGTTAAATTGAGCCAACCCAAGTGGTACGGTGTAGAGATGCTTCGAATTAATCACGATTAGCGGCCACAGTAAGTTGTTCCAACTGGCGACAAAAGTGAGCACTCCTACTGCGATGATCACGGGCCATGTAATTGGGAAGACTATACGCCAATAGAGGTTCCACTCCGAGGCTCCATCTACGCGGGCACTTGCCATAAGTTCATCGGGTACGCCTACCATGTATTGGCGCATAAAAAAAATAGCTTGGGCCGTGATAAGGCCTGGCATGATCACCCCCCAGTACGTGTTCACTAAGTGAAGTTGCCGGGTAATAATAAAGACGGGTATCATAATAGCTGAAAATGGCACCAGTAACGTTCCAACAATTGCACCAAAAATAAGGTGCCGTCCCCCAAATGCAAATTTGGCCAATCCGTAACCTGCCATGTGACTGAATAGTGTACAACCACACGCAATTACCAAAGCAATGAAAAAACTGTTAGCTAGATATAAAGCAAATGGTGCAGTCGTCCACGCTTTAGGGTAATTAGTCCAATGCGCCGAACGTGGAATCCATGAGAATGGTACTTGGAAGATTGTTGCGTTAGTGTGTAACGAAGCGCTAATAGTCCAGATCAAAGGCAGGAGAAACATAAATCCGACTATCGCCAGTAGAATCATCGGTAACGTCCGTGCTATAAAATATGTAAACCGTCTCACATCAATCAATTGTTTCCCACCACCTTAAATTGTAAATAAGTGAGTCCAATACTTGCTATTAACAAAACCAATGCCATCGCAGACGCGTTCCCAGCGGCTGAAAACGTGAATGCCTGTCGATAAATTAAAAGAGGCAAAACCAAGGTCGAATTCCCAGGTCCGCCGTTGGTTAACACGTAGGCTTGTGTAAAATTGGTCAGTACTGTGGCTGTGCAGGTGACCAGTGCAAAAAGCAATGTTGGGCGAAGTAACGGTAATACGATTTGCCACACAAGACGCCATGCAGTTACTCCATCAACTTGAGCAGCTTCGATAACTTCACGATTGATTTGCTGTAGGCTAGCTAAGAAAATGACCACATAGAATCCTACAAGATTCCACACCGTGACAATTGATAAACCGACCATGGCAAATGCAGGATTGGTTAGCCAGCTTATATGGATGTGCAGAACCTGGTCCACTAAGCCCGACGGTTGCAAAAGCATTTCGAACATGATTGCGCTGGCAACTGTCGGGATAACAAATGGTATGAAAAAGACCGTGAGGAAAAAGAGGCGGCCGTGACTAACTAGGTGAATGCCCCATGCAATCAGAAATGCGATGGCGAGGCTAGGCACAACAGTTTCTGCAATGTACACTCCCGTGCGACCAACCGTATGCCAGAACTGCAGGCTTATAGCCAATGTAAAAAAATTGGTAAGACCCACGAACTGAGGGGGTGCAAACCAATTTTCATTTGTCAACGAGATCCAAGCTCCATAAATCATGGGTCCAAAGACCCAGATGATAAAATACACAAGTGCCAGTAGGGTAAATAGGAAACCGATAACAGATAACCGCCGCGTTGTCCACCACGGTTGGAGACGCTGTACAAGTTTCAACTTAGGCGTTGATTTGTATCCCTTGGAGAACCACATTCTATTGCCACACCTCATTTAGATTGAATTGCACAGCGATTGACGCTAAGGCAGTACATAAATGACCTTTAGGATTTGGGTTGCGGTTTAACCACGTAATTCCACTCCCCGTGAAAGTCACGGCGCACGATGTCCAGGGGGTCATCTACCTCGTATCAAAGATAGTGTGCTTGGGCCTACTTCTTTTGAGAAGAGGGTCTCCAAGTTGTCGATCCCAGCCATGGCTCTCTCCGGGACTGGGCCTGATATAGTCCAGGGATTTGGCAACACCTATGTCGATCGGGCCAAAACCGATCCCAGTGATGCGTTTTTGATTGCGCACGCCATCCACTGTGGCCGGCTACGTCCCGCTCCGGCACCTGATCCGCGCTGTACGGCCTTGCACGTCGTCACGCGGCACCGATTCCAGCTGGCGCAGACCGTGGCCCGGGAGAAAAATCGAGCCTTGAATGAACTATTGTGCTTGTGGGCGGGCTACCGCGCCGCAACCAAGGATGACGGCCAACCCTTTTTTACGGACGTCTTTGGCCGGGCCTCGCAGCATGTGTTGACCCAGTACACCCCGATCAGATGGCCACGACTCCCTTGGCCACGATCGCCAAGGAAATCGGCGGCCCGGCGCTGAAAGCGCCAAATGCTATCGCCCACACGTTGCAGCGGCTGGCCCAGAAAGCCTTCCGCCTGCGACCCCAAGGAAACCGAAGTGAGCCAGTTCAGTTTGGTTATGCACCTGGACCCCATCTGAGCGGGCGCTTGCCCGCGATCTGGTGGCCATCCCTGAAACCGTCACCTCGGTGGCGGGCATCGGGCCCAGGGACGGGGCCGGGATTGCGACCGAAATCGGCCTCATTGCCCGGTTCCCCTCGGACGATGCCCTCGCGGAATATGCGGGGTTGACTTGGCGTGATCACCAATCGGGGACGTTGGACGCCGAAGATCGACCGCTGACGCGGTCGGGGAATGCCTATTTGCGGAATTACCTGATCGAAGCGACCGACCGTGTTCGTGTGCGCGACCCGGATTTTGAAGCGTTTTACGTCCGCTAGTACAGTGGGGTCGCCCACCACCCGCACAAGCGGGCGCTGGCGTTGACAGCACGCAAGCTGACCGGCGTGATCTTTGGAATGCTGACCCGAGGTCAGCTTTATGATGGAAGGAGATTCGGAGCGTAACACCGGTGCCCGGTAGGCCATGATCATTTCCTTCCTGCTAATAATTGGGTGTTTAAAACCGGTTAGGGTGGTTGTGCCATTTTTGCGCCCGCTGGGTCAAAAAATAGTACTTGACATTTTACGCGGGTCTTCCAGCCCTTCTCGTATTCCTATTCATACATGATCGGTTAACTCAGGTGACAGGGATCGAACTGTAAAATCCTAAGGTAATCTATGGCCTGCCCAAATCGCCGGCTTTTTGCTTTTGTCCTCCCACCTACCGCATCCAACCTGAGTTATCTGGAGACGGATGTTATCGAGTGATGCCTAATGATTCAACAGTGGTTGAATCTCTTGTTGGGCTGTAGCCAAGGTTTGTTTGACATTAGCGTTTCTAAGAATGATATTATCGTACGCCGTGCCAATGATGTCATCAATCTTTGATCCGTTTGTCAGACTGGTAGCATAATGACCTTGAGCCAGCGATGGCACCCACTTACTTTCCCAAAATGGTTGGGTTTTGGCGGAGGGTAATGAGTTGAGTGACTTTAATCCCGTGTACCAACCCAAATTAAAATAGCTTTTCCCCTGTTGTTGTAAGAAATGTATAAACTTCCATGCCCATGTTGGATGTGCTACCGACTTGGACACTACAAACGCATACCCGTATGTATCATTTTGACTTGAATGACCGGGATAGGTTGGATACGGATCCACGAGTGATTCTTTCCATACCGCTGGATAAGAGGTCTTTAAAAAGGCTGTATACCAAGAACCAGCATCCAATAGAATTGCTGCACGATTTTCTCCGTAGAGATCACGTTCGAACCCCAGTGTAGTGCCATTTAAAGACGGCACAAAAGCTCCAGATTTGACTAAATCCTGTAGGGTGGTAAAGGTTTTAACTACCGCAGGACTCGTAAGATAGGAACGAGTTCCCGCCGTATTTATTAAAGGTTTACCCAATTCGCGGGCCATGGCGTCAATAACAAGATATTCGGCTTCGGGAAAGTTAATGGGAAGAGATATTTCATCGCGTTGAACCACGCCGTTGTTCACCACTTTCAGCTTCGAAGCATCTTGAATGACTTGGTTCCATGTGGTTGGTAATGGAAGATGTGCTTGACGGAAATCATTCGCATTGATCCACATTTGATAGTTCGAATATTCCTGGGGAATACCATATAATTCACCGTGGTATTCATAGGCAGACAAGATGCCAGGAATATATTGACGCGCCAACTGCGAATAGTTCGACACTCCCATGGCACCGTAATTCACAGGATCAAGTGCACCATCACTTAGTAACTGTGCACCATAGGTAAAAGACATTTCATATACATCAGGAGCCTGGCCTCCCCCTACCAATGTCTCATATTTGGCAAAAACCAGACCGGATTCCGGAGTAATCAACTTTACCGTGACGTTTGGATGCAGTGCTTCAAATTCTTTTGCTTCGTGTTCTTTCAACGATTCTGTAGCAGAACTGTCGTGGCTTAACCATGTAATGGTAATGTGATTTGATGTCTGTGTCGTTGGTGCTTTTGTTGCGCTAGCCGAACCACAACCAGCCAATCCCAACGTTAAAGATGCTGACGAGGCCATAGCTATGACCATACGGCGATGCCGTAAATGAACTGTCACAGGGGAACACTTCCTTTCTATAAATTAGTATTAATACGTACATGATCGGACAACTTAGGTGGCATGGATCGGATCTTATAATCGCTCGGGTTATACGGCCTAACGTGAGCTATAGCCTGCCCAAATCGCCGTGCTTTTCGTTTTTTTCTTCCACCCGCGGTATCCAACCCGAGTTATCTGAGGGTGTATATGTAAATAATACCTCGTTTTTATGAATTGGCAATACCTCTGAGAAAAAGATTTATTCGGACTATTAACGTCAAACCACGCTGAGCCAGTATTAATTGGGTTACATAGTGTTTTATTTGACTTAATTATCAAAGTTATTTATGATAAGTGGTAGTACCAGTTGTAAAGAAGGTTCGCCGTATTTATTGATAGCGTTGCGGACGAATCCTAAAGATTCACACTTCGAAAAAGAAGGTGAAGAAGATAGTAGCACAGTCACAAAATAAAGTATTGCAGGACATGGTTATACAATATATTCGCTCACATAGTTTGAGTGCGGGTGATCGCTTGCCGTCAGAGCGGGAATTTACAAAAATGTTCCGCACCAATCGGGTTGCATTGCGAAATAGTTTCAACGGATTGGAAATGGCCGGAATCATCTATCGTAAGCATGGTAGCGGAACATTCGTGGCGCACCACAGCATCAATCACATGCTTGACGTATCGCGTGCGGCTGGAGCTCTGGGATTATCTCCCCAACTCATCGTAGAGGCTCGGTTAACTATTGAGCCAGCGGTGGTCGCTCTGAGCGCACGGAAAGCGAATGACGACGATATCAATTTAATACAACGCGCTTTTGATACCATGGCCCACGATTTCCAGAATACTGGCACGTTTAGTATCCAACATGATCGTGAATTCCACAAGGCGGTTGCCTACGGTGCCCATAATCCTTTGCTGGAAACGATCTTAAACTATCTCTATGTGATTGATGAAGAGTCACCGTGGGTTAAAATTCGCAATGAGGTTATGTCTGGCGGCACTGTTCCGAAGGAATTTTTACAGGAACACCAAGCGATTATTGATGCTATTCAGCGCCGAAAACCTCGGACAGCCCAGGTCATTGTCGAACAGCACACGAAACAAATGGAACTATTGATTAGTGAGCGTATGCCTTCTATGCATCCTGAGAGTGCAGGCTCTATAACGACGGAAAAAAGTCCGGACAAGTAGAACAAATGGATTCTCGGCATAAGCGAAGGCGCTACGAAACCACAAGGTGGTCAAGAATTACCGGGTAGGTAGAACGCGGCGTCGACAGTACATTGCGGAAGGTTCCGGAAGATTTTCTGCCGAACTTTGGCCATTTTTACATCACTCTCGGCTTGATTGTTCGTAAAGGGCACGCGGAAATCTCGCATAAACCGGAGCACGGCGTCCCGATGGATATTCAGCCGTTCCAGCAGGTTCCGGGTTTTGGTTTGCTTTATCCGGCCCCGTGGCGAGGCACCGCGGATGCTCGGATAACCCTTGGCGGATGATGGCCTCATAGTCCGCTAGGACCTCGGGGCTTTAAGGCGGTTTGCCCCGCCGCGACGGCGGCGACTGTCTTTTTAACGGTATACAAGTGGCGGATCAGGGCCCGGGCCCATACTTGCTGGGGGTTTTCTTCCATGGCGATGAGTTCTCGTTCATGATGCACATTGCACAACGCGTGGCGGCAGAGGGTGTAACCAATACCTACCTACCCATACTTTCATGCCTTTCCCAAATGCACTATTGCAACAGCCCCCGCTGGCAAGTATACTTGGCACTTGAATTCACCCGATGTCCACACCTTCCGCTCCTCTCGCGGTGTAAGTTCCCATTCCTTGGTGTCCCAGTCTTGACGATGGTCAATCATCCGAAGATCATAGTCAACCGTATGCCATAAATCCCCACCAATTGCCACATCTACAATTCTATCCGCTTGGGTAGCATAAGGGTCGCTCGCAAGGACAAGTGTGACGTTGCCCTTGTCCAAACTCGCAATTGCCTTAACAGCAAAATCATCGATTTCTACCTTAACACGATCTCCTTTCAACCGCGCAAATGTTTGTAATGCAAAGAAAGGAGCTCGAACTTTAGCTTCCTGGTCGAACATACCCAACCGCAGTGGCTTCATATTGAACATGTCAAGATATCGCTTTATCGATGCCTTGGATAGAAAGGTACTAAATTTCTCGGGATCGATAGCTTGATCCCAAACATGATAGTAGAATGCCCAATCTATGCCGACATCAAGTAATGCAATGCCAATACTCACAATACTTCCAGCCCACCCCCAGTCACCGTCGATGTCCGCAACAGAAACCGCAGGAAAGGATTTATTCCACTCTGTTACAAACAATTCTGGCGTGGGATCCATTCCTTCGACGAGTTTCTTTACGTAGCGAACGCTATCGGCATGGTATGCCGCGTCATTGCAGTAATTGTGCCACGAAACGAAATCTAATTGTGTACCCGTCTGTTTACAAAGGCTCACGAAACCCGGCAATGGTTCCGGTGGTGCAGAGTCCATAGGGCCAGCATCGGCTACCGCTGGCCCGCCAACTCGTGCTGACGGATCTATAGCACGAATTGCTTCGGAAGTCATCTTAAAATACTCAAAGTATTCTATGGGATCCGGGATTAAGTATGGCGCTCCGCCGGCCTCGCCAATATTTGGCTCATTGCCGATTTCCCAATGAGTGATAAGACCCCGCTTACCGCCATACCTCTTTACAATCTCCTTTACGAGAGCCTGCCACTGATCCACATTGTTAGGTCTCCATACTCTCTCATCAATCTTAGAAAATAAAGTTCGGGGTTTTATAGTTAACGCTGCAACCACCTTTGCTCCTGTCGCCTCAAGGGCACCCATATATTCATCAAGTAACTCCCAGTTCAGATGTCCCGTATCATATATCCGAAAAAACTCTTGAATAAATACACGAATGCGAAGATATCCGAGTTTTTTCATTACATCAATAAGTTTGTTTGGCAACGGAGCGGGATCTATCCCGCCTTGACTCAAAGCGAGACGCCAACTTTCAATCGGTCCGAGTGTCGTCCGAAGATCCACCAGTGCCTGCGTCCGGGGAAGGACAGCAAGACGCGTCTCGAGGGGAGTGACTCCTTTATCCATAATCTAACCTCCTAGTTTTATTATGTGCTTTCTCTATCTGCCCAACTATCTCATCATCAGTGTGACCAGCCTTTCCGTATTTCACCAAACTTAAGCTCGGGGATTGGTCTAAAAATTTTGGCCTTTTCTTTAACGCATCTTTAACGCATCTTTAACGCATGTCCCTGAGTGACATTTCGTGTTGAGCCCCACGACTTCTTCTCGAAAACCAACGCTCTCCTTGACTGGGCTAAATGCCGCAGGGTGTGGAATGATTGTGAAGCACGCTATCAGGAGACAATCCGTAATGCGAATGCTATACGTACGACGATTGAGTCGATACGCGAACTCGTCGAGATAGAGTTGCCGTCGTCGGGCGCGTCCGCGCCCGTGAAAAGTGCAATCATGGCTTTCGCATTGCTGATGGTGGTATTAATCCACTGGAACACATGCGCGGCCTTAGGATCGTCACTGAAGGTGATTTCGTGGTCTGCGTGATATCCTTTCGCATTCAGACTCACGCCTACGTTGAGCGGTGCCCCTTGTTAGCCAGACCCATGACTGATGCTCCCCTCAAAATGTACATAGTCAGTGAAGTAGTTGGCACTACCAAGCCTAAATCTCGAAACTCCTTAGCTTACAACGAGTTCGGAGATCTTCTCCATTTATTCACAACGGATTTATCGAAATATGTACCCCAAAATAGGCATCGGACAGTTCCGCTAATCTCCAAAGTTAGGAGCGGTTGCGAGCCGCTACGGCATACTGGATTTTATGATACAACATCCAGGCTGCCATATAGGCCATGCCTAAGTTAAAGGAAAACTATCGCTTACTCCAGAATGGTCATCACCGCCCCCCGCCCAAACACCCGATGTTATTTAAATCATCATTTACATAGTGTTACAATTCGTGCATCTCAATCTGTGTTCTTATGTTATGAATCCACTCTATATTCGGAACACCAGACTTGAAAATAAATACGTCTAATTAAATTATAGCGGGTTGCCTCCACCACAAAGCCCCAATATGACTTATCTGGGGATGCATTAATAGAATAGCGAAACAATACTTGATTGGCAATACCTCTGAAAAAACTTTTTAGTGTGATGAATTATAGACATTGCGAAAAAATATCGTAATATAGTAGGAGTGTAATCCTAATTATCCACATGGGATTCTTTGTATACTATATTGGTTGTACCACTTAGGGAAGGAGGCATTCAGTGAACATATTAGCGATTGGGGCGCATCCTGACGACGTCGAATTTCTTTGCGCGGGCACTTTGGCAAGATATGCTCAGCGTGGAGATCATGTTTCGATTATGGTCGCGACGAACGGGAATGTGGGATCGCCCACCTTAAACCAAGAGGAAATCGCAACAACACGCTATCAAGAGGCTTTGGCGTCCGCCGAGATCCTTGAGGCCCCCTTGATCTGGTTGGGGATTGATGATGAGTTTTTATTTAACACGCGCGAAACCCGTCTCCAATTCATTGAAGGAATTCGGAAAGCCAACCCCGATGTCATTTTCGGCCACGCGCCGAGTGACTATCATCCGGACCATCGCACGGCGGGACAAATGACGATTGATTGTCGTATTCCGGTGACGGTGCGTCTGATCGAGACGGCCAGTGCCTATCTCCCCCGAGTGCCGCATGTGTTTCTGATGGATACGATTGGTGGATTAGATTTTGTGCCCGAGGCCTTTGTTGATATCACGGACACCTTTGCGACCAAGGCGGCGATGTTATCCCAGCATCAGAGTCAAGCGACGTGGTTGCGCCATCTCTATGGGATGGATTATGTTGAGTTTATGGAGAGTTTATGCCGGCAACGTGGCCAGGCACTAGGAGTCCGCTACGCGGAAGCCTTCCGGAGTGTGGCTACCTATCCGATTACCGGCGGGAGTTATTTATTACCCTAAAGGTAACCAACATCCAGTCAGAAAAGGACGGAGAATTTATGTCAAAGCGGTCGGGACAGGCGGTGGAAGAGGCCATTACCCAGTTTATCCGCCAGAACAATTTGCGGCCCGGTGATCGATTGCCGCCAGAACGAGAGTTTGCGGAGATCCTGAAAACCAGTCGCGTATCTCTGCGCAATAGCCTTACGGCGCTGGAGATGGCCGGCGCGGTCTATAGCAAGCATGGAAGTGGAACCTTTGTCGCGCAAAAATCGTTGGATCGGCTCTTAGCGGTGTCGCGTACCCTGGGACCATTAGGAATCGAACCGGAACTCGTGGTAGAGGCGCGACTCGCGCTCGAGCCGTCGGTCGTCGCGCTGGCCGCCCGTAAGGCGACGGCGGACGATCTACGGGTGATGGAGTTGATGTTAGCCAACATGGTACGCGATTATCAGGAAACCGGAACCTTTACCGTAGACCATGATCGGGAATTTCACCAAGCCTTGGCCCGGGGTGCACACAATCCGCTGCTAGAAAACACTCTCAGTTACCTGTACATGATCGACGACGAGTCCCATTGGGTCAGGGTGCGAAATGACGTCCTAGCCGATGCCCATTTGGTGGAGGAATTTTTACAAGAACATCAAGACATGGTGACTGCGATTCGTAAGCACAATCCGCGAGTCGCCGAGTCGATTGTGATCCGTCATACCGAAAAAATGGCGCGTTACGTAGGAGCACGTCAAACTGCGACGACGCTTTCAACGGAGGCTACACCCAAATAGTAGCGTGGCGGTACGTACGAGGAGGGAAAAGAGGACTCATGAAGCCGAAAACGGTGGTGATTACGGGCGGTGCGTCGGGCATTGGGCGAGCCACGGCGGAATTGCTCTTCGGCGCCGGAGTTCAAGTGGGGATTTTAGATGCCAACGCATCGAATATTGCCCGTACGATGGACAAATTGCGACTACAGGGCCCGGAAGGGTCCGCGATCGGTGTGCCGTGCGATGTCAGCGACGAAAAGGATGTTCAGCGGGCCTTTGCCCATATTGAAGGGAGGTTCGGCCCACTTGATGGGTTGGTTGCGAATGCGGGAATTGGAACGGGAGGGGGCCTGCTACATGAATTGGATTATGACACCTGGCAACGGGTCCTTGCGGTAAATCTTACCGGAGTGTTTTTATCCTGTAAGTATGCGTTACAGTCCATGTTGCACTACCACACGCGCGGATCCATTGTCTGTACCTCGTCTCCTGCGGCGTTTGTGAGCATGGCGGCGGGGGAGGTGCCGGCCTATAGCGCGACCAAAGGCGGCGTGTCAGCACTGGTGCGGACACTCGCGATTGATTATGCGTCCTATGGGGTTCGGGTCAACGCGGTCGTTCCGGGGGCTACAGAAACGCCATTAATGTGGGACGACGTGCCCCTGTCGGATCGGGAACGGCTCCGTGCACAAGTGGCCCAGGAAATACCATTAGGACGTCTTGCGGAGCCGATAGAACCGGCGAGGGCGGTCGTCTGGCTGCTGTCGGATGCCTCCACCTACGTCACCGGATCCCACCTCGTGTGTGACGGCGGCATTTTGGCCAAAGGGTCCATCAGTGTGTGACGATGCATGTGCGCCCTTCCTACAGACCCCATGCACTGCATGACGCGTGGGATGAGACGCGGCGTCATGGCAGGACACCCAGAAAACCGTCTCTGGGGATTTATGACGGCATTTTAGGAGGTTTAACATGAAAATCTCGGACGTGGAGACGTTTTACTTGCGCTTGCCCCATATTCAAGATCGGACGGACAGTTCCCAAGACGCTCTCATTATTCGGGTAACAACGGATACCGGACTGGTGGGATATGGGGAAGTCGATAGCTGTCCGTCAGTCATCCAAGCCATTATTGACGCGCCCAAGTCCCATACTCAAGTGCATGGACTCCGAACCCTATTGGTGGGAGAAGATCCGATGGACACGACGCGGCTATGGGACAAAATGTATCAAGGGACGTTATATTTTGGGCGATCCGGCGCCACGATCCATGCCATGGCAGGAATTGATCTCGCCTTATGGGACATCAAGGGCAAAGTCTTAGGTCTGCCGGTCTACAAAATATTAGGTGGGGCCTTTCATCGCACCATTATGGCGT
>JAKADI010000013.1:0-3328 GCA_021820675.1 Bacillota bacterium
GTTTCGCAGACTTCCTGAGGGAAATTTGCCTTGTTGGGCGAGATCGTACGCACCTGGCAAAATGGGTACTTGAGATGCATGAATTTCGATGCTCACATCAGCACCATGAGCCATTTCCCATGTGTGTCCCAGTAATCCAAAACCCGTAACGTCGGTACAGGCTGTTGGATCCCCTAAAAGTTTGATGGTGTCGCGTGCTGTTCCATTTAAGGTTAACATCATCCGCAATACGCCGTTCACCATTTCCGGGCTCGCTTGGTCATCTTTGATAGCTTTGATGATTACACCGCTGCCAATGGGTTTCGATAAATAAAGAATATCCCCGCTACCTGCGGTGCTATTTCGCCAAATATGGTCAGGATGCACGAGGCCAGTCACTGCATAGCCCATTTTTGGCTCCTTGTCATCGATGGAATGGCCTCCCAACAGGCGGCAGTTGGCCAGATCCAATATGCTTTGACCGCCTCGGAGCATAGCGCCAATTTCACCTTCGGATAAGATTCCTTCAGGAACGGCTAATAAATTCAGTGCGGTGATGGGGACGCCACCCATGGCATAAACATCAGACAGTGAATTTACAGCCGCCACTTTTCCAAATAATTCAGGATCGTCGACCACTGGTGTTAAAAAATCTACCGTTTGGACCAGAGCTTGATCCGGATTGAGCCCATAGATTCCCGCGTCATCATGGGTTTCATTACCCACCAAAACATGTTCATCGTGATGAGTCATGGGTAGAAAGCTTAAAGCGCTAGATAGATCCTCCGGACCTAATTTGCACCCTCATCCCGACTTACTTGTCATCTGCGTTAATCGTGGATGCATCCGGACCACCTCCTTCTAAAAACCGCAATTGACCATTGCGGTAAAATTGTTGTTAAGCGGTTTTCCTGTGCCACTAACCAGCCGGCCAATGTGCGGAAATTCGCTTCCCGAGTATGATAGCACATCTATCAACGGATAAGATAAACGAATTCATATCGCGTCTTTTCGTGCTCTGATGTTCCGCTTAGCGCCTTTATCTGTTGGATAAATCGAATAACCGTGGAGCGCGCAATGACCCGTTGGGATTCAGTGGCCTGACAAACTCTTCCTGGTCACAGCGATAAATTCTCGCGATGGCATGATGAGAACATGGCCTACAGCGGGTCCGTACTGTTGAAAGGTGGACGTGGTTGTGTTCTCCCCGATATCCGCGTGATAGGCTCTGTAAGACATTTGTGGGGCGTTCTGCGTGTTATGGGTCTCTAAGTTGTGGTGCGCTCACGAACCTGGCCAGCCCGTTCTTACGATAAATTCCAGGCTTATGCGCCTAACGTCACTTCTAAATTTACCTCTCGGGTCCTCGCCGCCTAGGGGGAGGGTTCCTCGACTAGCTGGATCGCGTCCGGGCCACATTAAGGACCAGGATAGTTCGTGCTATACTTTCTCAGGTAAATGGAGGTGTAACAGTGTGACGGGTGTTTTACGATTGAAATCAGGTCCGCACCGAATACTGGAGGGGGCTCCTTGGGCTTACCGTGGTGAACTGTACCATTCCACTGCGCGACCGGGTTCCGTTGCGATACTGGAAGACTCTAATGGGCGTCTTGTCGGCCAGGGGTTTTTCAATCCGGCATCAGTGATTGCCTTCCGACTCTTAACCCGCAATGGGCATGACGTGATTGATGCTGCCTGGTTTCGAAGCCGGATACGTGACGCCGCGCGGATGCGTTTGAACTTGTTAGCAGAACGTGAAGCTTACCGGGTTGTTAATTCGGAAGCCGACCAATTGCCGGGGTTGATTGTTGATAAATACGGACCGATGTTGGTTGTGGAAATTTTAAGTCTTGGCCTCAAGCCTTTCCGCCAAGCGATTACCGAGGCTCTAGTGGAGATGTATCAACCCAAGGGGATCTATGAGCGAGGGGATTTGGCGGTTCGCAGTAAAGAAGGTCTCCCACGTGAGAATCAATTAGTTTACGGGACCTTAATACCTTCCGTGGAGATTCGCGAAAATGGCATAACCTTGACCATTGACGTGGCGGGTGGACAAAAAACAGGACACTTTCTGGACCAGTATGCAAACCGCCGCCGAGCTGGGGAATTGGCTGGCGAACGATCCGTTTTTGATGCATTCTGCCATACCGGGGCCTTTGGCTTGACGTGCGCTAGCTACGGAGCCCGTCACGTTACCGGAATTGATATTGATGATCACGCGATTAGCCGGGCAGAGGAAAACGCCGTGAAAAATGGGATGGCTATGACGGCGGAATTTATCTTGGGGAATGCATTCGACTGGTTGCGGGAAGAGAGCGACAAGGGTCCTCAGTACGATTTGGGAATTCTTGATCCGCCTGCATTCACTAAATCCAAAGACGCCGTGCCCGGAGCTTTAAGAGGATATAAGGAGATCAACCTCCGGGGCATCAAGTTATTAAAGCCTGGCGGTATATTGGTTACGTCGAGCTGCTCATATCATGTCTCCGAGGCACAATTCATTGATGTGATTCGGGATGCCGCAAAAGATGCCAAGCGGCCGGTGAAGATCCTGGAAATTCGGGGGCAAGGGTTGGATCACCCGATAGTACCCGGACTACCGGAATCACGGTATCTGAAATGCCTTGTCTGTTATGTGGGTTAATTACAAATAGAAAGACGATTATTAATGCAAACTTAATAAGGAATTAAAGTTCTCATAATGTGGCGGTGGGATGATCACAATAATAAAGAAGATAACGCAGTGACGGCCATCAAGACGGCAGGAGGAGCGAGAAATGCCATCTGATTCGACAGAATTCCAATGGGCCCTTGATCATGCGAAATTAAAAAGGGTGCATTGGAAGGTATGGTTTTTGTCTGCAATGGGGGTTTTTTTGGACGGATTTGATTTGTTTATTATCGGCGTCGCATTACCCCTCATAACCCATCAATTGCACGTGACAAAAATGGGAATTGGACTAATCGGGGCGGCCGCTCCTCTTGGAGCCATGATTGGGGCGTTCACACTAGGCCGGTTTACCGATAAATTAGGTCGAAAAGCTATGTATCTTTTTGACCTTCTTTTTTTTGTCGTCTTTGCCGGCCTCTCGGCTTTGGCGTGGAACGCCGTGTCATTACTCATTTTTCGCTTTCTGCTAGGTATCGGAATTGGCGCCGACTACCCCATTAGTTCTACGTATGTATCGGAGTTGATGCCGAAAAAAATACGGGGACGAATGCTAGCGGGCGCCTTTAGCTTTCAGGCTTTAGGCGCCTTGTTTGGGGCTGGGGTGGGCCTCGCCATTCTCTTGCTCAATCCGGCGGCCGGGGCGTGGCGTATTATGTTGGCCATTGGGGTCATTCCCGC
>JAKADI010000013.1:3338-12072 GCA_021820675.1 Bacillota bacterium
CGCGGTGATCGTGATGATTCTCCGAACAAGTGTTCCGGAAAGCCCGCGTTGGAAAATGGAGAATGGGGATACGGAAGGTGCCAAGGCTTTGGCCGAAGAGATCACGGGAAAAACCATTGTCACCCAAAAGGCTCCGTCGCGGAAAATGGCCTATAAAGACTTGTTCAGCGGACGTTATTTGACCCGTACGATTTTGGTAACGGTGCCGTGGTTTCTCATGGATATCGGCTTATATGGCATTGGGGTTTTTACTCCGACGATTTTATCGGTGATGGCGTTTGCCGGGCATGGAAGCTTTATTCACAAGGATATCTTATCGACACAAGGAGCTATCTTTCTGGATACTTTTCTTGTCATCGGGTTCGCGTTGAATATTATTTTCATCGAACGAATGGGGCGTATTCGGTTGCAGCTTCTAGGGTTCGCGGGGATGGGAATTGCCATGGCACTATTAACCTTTGTGGGAGTGCCTAAAGGAGCTGCGGGGTCCTTAACCGCCGTTATTTTTATAGGCTTTGCCTTGTTTAATTTGGCCGTCAATATTGGGCCCAACGCCACCACTTGGATTTTGCCGACTGAGGTGTTTCCCACCAGTTTGAGGGCGTCAGGACACGGATTGGCAGCTGCATCGGGAAAATTCGGGGCTGCGTTAGGGATCTTTCTGTTACCGGTGATTGAACAGGCATGGGGATTGGAGGCCACATTAGGTATGATTGCAACGGCGTCCTTATTGGGCTTGTTCGTGACATGGATTCTGGGCTTTGAAACGGCGGGAAGGTCGTTGGAAGAAGTGGGCGGTAACGAATCGGACCCTTCGTCCAGTCAAGTCACTGCTTAGACAGGAAGCCTAGTGAGCATCAGGCTCGCTAGGCTTCCTTGGACGCCCTTCGGCGACTCTCCAATGTCCCATACCAATCTGAACCCAAGAGACGAATATCCTCTTGTGTCATCCTCACCGTGGTTTAGCTTAAATAATATTTTGGAGAAGTGTCCTCCGCCCAAAGCGATCAAGCGAAAGGCGGGGGTTCGCGTTTTACAAAGCCACATAGAATCATACGACGAGGAGCAAGTAGGTCTCGAATTGCTCTCCATCTACCGGCCAAATTTCGGCTGAGGAGGTTTCTGCTGACAAAAATCCCCCTCATTTAGCCGAGGGGGTTTCGACAGACCTTAGTGATCTAGTGACTGCAGGAATTGGCAGCGCCAGCTTCGTCTTTTGTTCGGAAGGAATGACCGCAACCACACGAGGACACTGCGTTAGGATTGGTGATGGAAAAGCCTCCGCCCATCATCGAGTTAACATAGTCAACTTCGATGCCTTCGAGGTAGGGGGCACTCTGCGGATCAATGACGACGCGAACACCACCGAATTCAAAAACATTATCATCGTTTTGAGCTGCATCAAGAGCCATGCCATAACTAAAGCCACTGCATCCGCCCTTGCTGACATAAATCCGCAAGGCCAAATCGGAATGTTCTTTGGATGCCATAAATTCCTTGACTTTGTCTGTTGCCGTCTCAGTTAATGTAACCACTTGTGTCACCCCCAGAACAAGATTTCAAATTTGCATAGTAATACTCTACCATAATGCGTAAGGTTTGATTCCAAGAATTTTATGGTGTTAAAAAATAATTGTGTCATGAAGGAAGTTGCGGCACATATCCCAGTTTAAAGACCTGCACACATAACAGGCGAAAATCCGGCGAGTCGAAATTGCACCGACACCTACCGGACGAGGGCATAATTTCCAAACATTGAACCATGCGGATGCCGGGGGGATAACTTATGAGGGGAGAATCCACAGGGAATGCGGGGCCACGCCGGGTCACAGTCGCATAGTCGCAATAGAAGAAAAGAATGCTGGGAAATACCCACTGACCATGCCAATTTCAAGAGAAATTTGGCTCCGGAGGCCTCGAAACCGAATGCGGGGAAATTTCAGATTGCGAGCTCACGATGTATTACTTTTTGGGGATTTTTGATTCCTGTTCAAGGGTTTGGAATACTGCTAATAAATCGGACAACCCCAGCATTAGGGCCTCCCGAGATGGTTGAGCCAAGCGTTCAGCAAAACGCATAACTTGGGCTTGGCGGCGTTCGAAGACCAACTCGGCCAGTTGTTGGCCATAAGACGATAGGCGTACCCGGACAACACGCCTATCCTGTTCATCGCGTTCTCGCCGAACTAAATTCATATTGATTAGTCGATCAACCAGGCGGGTTGCCGCGCTTTCCGTGAGCCCAAGCTGGTCTGCGAGTTCGCCCATGGGCAGGTTGGTCACGCCATAAAGAGCGAAGAGTGCATTCATTTGTGATGGGGTAACCTCGAGGCCGATCAACTCGCGGCTGGCTTCGGCTTCTAGATAACGCATGATACGAGGAAAAATTCGTTGAATCTGGTCAACAAAGGCCTGAAGATCGCTATCCATTAATTCATCTCCCCCAAAGGCAGAGCAATTTATTTCATCATAGCAAAGTTTGCGATTGATCGGTATAAACTTGAACTTGACAAATATTGCATATCGACTATATACTGGCGCTGTATATGGGTCAGGAGAGTCCCTTATCGGCAACATCGTGGGGCGAAATGGGGATTGATGACGGCTGTGATGGTCGCCGTGTTTGTTATAATCACAGAAAAGAACGGGTGCGGCGTGACGGTGCGGAAACCAATTTTATGCGAGGATTGATGGTGAGCAACTGATGATTTGAGAGAAGGCAGGGGAAAGCCATGTTTGTCAAAAAAGTTGCCGTGATAGGCGCTGGAACCATGGGTACCGACATTGCCTATAGCCTGGCGGTAGCCAATATTCCTGTCGTGTTGCGGGATGTCGATGAAAATGCCCTGCAGCGAGCCGAGCGGCGAATGCAAGATACGATTCACGGTGCTGTTACGAAAGGGCGGATGAGTGCCGATGATGCTCAAGGACGTTTGGCACAAGTTCGATTTAGTTCCCGGGATGAAGATATCGCAGATGTTTCTTTGGCCGTTGAAGCTGTTCCGGAGCGAATGGCCTTGAAAAAGACTGTGCTTAAAGAACTCGACCAAATTGTGCCGCCATTGGCGATTTTGGCAAGCAATACCTCAGCCTTGAGTATTTCCGAAATGGCTGACGTTACCTTGCGACCCGAACGGGTGGCAGGCATGCACTTCTTCTATCCCGCCCATACCATGAAATTAGTGGAAATTATTGCGGGAAATAAGACCGACCGGGAGGTTCTGGAGACATTAAGCCAGTTAAGTGAGGAACTTCGCAAAATCCCGGTGGTCGTTAAGGAGTGTCCAGGGTTTGTCGTCAACCGTGTGTTGACGGCCTCAATGGCTGCAATCATGCGATTTAAGGCGGAATATCATCTCCGACCCCAAGATATTGATAACGTGATTACCCATCGTCAGTTGGCTCCCCTGGGTCCCTTTGTCTTAGCGGATCGATTGGGGCTTGACGTCGTATGGGACGTGAGTCAGACACTGGAAAAGGCTTATGGGAATCGATTTGATCCCGGACCCGAATTGAGGGATTTAGTCCACCAGCATCGCTTAGGGGCCAAGACCGGCCAAGGTTTTTATTCCTACCAAAACACCTCTTCCATTGACGGAAGTGAGCCGCGACCTTTGAGTGCAGAGCAAGAAGAGGACCTTATTGACCTCTTTACCTTGGCGGCGCTGGTGGAAGCCGTGCGGATATGGGAAGAAGGGATTGCTAGTGCCCAGTCCATTGATGTTGCGCTTCGAGCAGGAGCAGGGCTGCCGATAGGGCCCCTTGCCATGGCAGATCAATTAGGACTTGATGTGGTTTATCAGAAAATCGTGCATCTGGAAGAACGCTGGGGTGATGGCTTTAAACCTCCGTCGTCATTAAGAGATCGCGTGGAAAAAG
The DNA here is from genome assembly GCA_021820675.1 of Bacillota bacterium. GTDB lineage: Bacteria > Bacillota > Sulfobacillia > Sulfobacillales > Sulfobacillaceae > Sulfobacillus. The sequence continues at coordinate 7,218 of JAKADI010000013.1, forward strand.
GACAATTCGGAAGGAAAAGTGGCCGCGGTTATTTTGATTATTAACCTGAACCATAAACCATAATGAAAAGAGGGGACGAAAAAATGGTTTCCGTTTCGCAAGAGCAACGAGATCATGTGATGCTTTTCGTATTAAACCACCCACCCGTGAATTCCTTAAGTTTTCCCCTGCTTCAAGAATTGTCGCAAGCTCTGGATAATGCGATCGCTAATGAGGCGATTCGGGCCATAGTCATTACCGGACATGGCTCATTTTTTGCAGCAGGGGCCGATATTCCTAGTTTTTTGCAATTGGGGGGGAGCCTGAATGAATTTCTCCTTTATGGAGCGGCATTATTCGACCGTATTGAGCGTTGTGCCAAGCCTGTGGTGGCTGCCGTCAATGGGGCGGCATTAGGCGGTGGCAACGAATTGGCTATGGCTTGTGATATACGTATAGCGTGCCCTGACGCCCGCTTTGGGCAGCCAGAAGTTAACCTGGGCATTATTCCGGGATGGGGTGGCACTGTGCGCCTGCCCAAATTGGTTGGGCGTTCGGAGGCGACTCGCTTATTGTTAACCGGTGAGCCTGTGGAGGTCGAAGAAGCACGCCGCATGGGTTTGATACACCACGTTGTTCCGTCTCACTTGTTGGTGGAGTATGCGATAAATCAGGCGGATCGCCTGGCTAGCTTACCCCCGTTGGCATTACGTGCCATCAAGGAATTACTGGCCGATCCAGAATTAGGGCAGGCCGGGGAAAGTGAGCGTATGGCGCGCCTCATGACATCAGAGGATGCGCTTGAGGGGATTACGGCCTTTTTGCAAAAAAGGCGGCCGCAATTTAAAGGGAGCTAGGCGGCGAGCCGTAGACGAATATCGTCAACTGCCTTCTCTTTTTTACTACCGGCAATATCAAGAACGCCCTCACAGCAGTGGACGATCATCATCCCAAGACGGCGAACACCGACTGATTGGTCGACCTCTTGGCCTACCTCGTCGACTGACGGCTCAGGGGTCGGATAACAGCATAGAGTCTTCAGATTGGGATGAGTCCGGCTCTGCCGGATATTCCTATGGCATCACCTTTTGAGGATGGGGCCAGCGGCCGCGAATGAGGACTTGTCCCGCAATGGCCCCCCACACGGCCTGATAGGCGCCGATGTGTGTATCAAAATTGGTTAATCCCGTTGCGTCGGGGGGCAACAGAAATAGATCAGAAGGATGAGTCATTGCTATACCAATAGGGCGAGGCTGGCACAACGGAAACAATAACGATTGATTTAAGTGGTGGGACGCATCGTTGAGGTGAATAATCAGTTGCCATGCATTTTTTTGAACCTGCAACTGAATCTGAAGTAAATCTCTGACATCCGGGTCCAAATCGAGACATCGATAAAACGCCAGACCCTCGTGTTTTAATGATTGGAGCGGTGATGGTTGCCCAAACTCCAAGAGAGCTAGCTTTTTCCATTCGTGTTTTGCGGCGTACGGAGCTCCCGTGTGGACAACGGCATGATTCCAGATGTTTTGCGCCCATTTGTCGATGGGCCGTTGGGCTATCGACGGATTCCACGGTAGAGGGTGTTGTCCTTCCTTAAGTGTTCGAACACGGGAAAGAGCTGCATAGAGCTTCCGTTTCGATATTTTCCGGTAATTCATTGCGGTCAACAATGTCCGGTAGGACGCATCAAGCGGCGCCTGAGCTGGCAAGAGGATGTTATCGCATCCGTTCTGAATGCCTGTGCTCACGTCATCCGGATGAAACTTTCCAGAACTCAAATCATGAACCAAAATCCCACGAAAATCGAGATGATCACGCCAAATCGTGGCACTGTGAGCCGTGTCGCCAGAAATTACCGCAGCGCCTAATCCGCTGTCAATGGTTGCGGTCAGTACGTCTGTTGCCTCGGGCGAAAGGGGGCTATAGGCGAACCGATTAAACGGGGTCAGGCCACCTTGCCGCAGGTCCCTAATCCACAATTGCAAGTATTTTGACTGTTTGTCGGTCCACGGTCCGAGAGGAAAGTCGTTGAGGCCAATCCGCGGCCCCATGACGCCCGTTATTCCTAACTGTCGCCAGATGAGTGTTAAGGTGTTTAAGAGTCTGTGTACATCATCAGTGAGTCCCGATACAGCCATAGAACGCCAAGACGGTAGCGGCCAAAGCGAGGACAGTGACGCCGCCGGGTCTAATATAATAAAAGGAGATGGTTGGTTGCCTAAGCTGGCGCTCTCGCGAAGAAGCCAAACGAGTTCCTGAAGAGCTTTCGGGGTAGGCACGTTCGGTGCATTAAGCACTACGCCGCCAATATGCCCTAAGCGCATAGCGGCCAAAACCGAAGGCGGCACCTGAGGTTCTTCGCACGTTAGAATCAACAATTGCCCCAGATGCTTCACCGATGACTGCCCCTTCAAGTTGATAAGAGTAGTGTACCCAATGCTGGGTCTCATGGTCAATTTATTACAGATAATTGAGGCGACCATGTTTGGTACGATTATCGCCTTACCAGGCATTTTGGTCCGGCCTGTTCATCGTCATTCGTGGGAATACTATCATTGAGATAAATACCACGCCGGGTTTCTGGAGGGATTGTCGACGTAGAATATTACCTTTTAAAATTGTAGATGGTATAATACTGAAGAATTTAGTGCGACGGGGGTAATTGCATGCAAGTGACCGATGCGGCCTATGAAGTTCTTAAGGAACACGGACAACCCATGGAGGTTCAAGATTTACTCGACGAAACTCTTCGCAAATTGGGACTGGATCGGGAACCCAAGCAGGCGGCTAAAATCTATACCGACATTAATCTCGACGTTCGTTTTCAGTATCGCGGAAACGCAATGTGGGGACTTAAGGAATGGCTGCCGAAGTCTGTAGCGAAAGGCTCCGCTTCACGCAGCAATGAGCTGTCTTATGATGACGACAATGGTGACAGTGAGGAGGACGAAGGATAACGCTTCGGACCTCCTTCTCCTTTTAGCATTCCGCTTCGTCAAATTCATTCCAATGCAATGGTTGAAAATTAAGGGGAGGGCGTTGTGGCAAAGTTTGTGTTTATTACGGGTGGTGTGGTTTCATCTTTAGGGAAGGGTATCACGGCGGCTTCTTTAGGTCGCATTCTGAAAAGCCGGGGCGTCAAGGTGACCGCTCTTAAGTTGGATCCCTACATAAATGTGGACCCTGGAACAATGAGCCCTCTACAACATGGTGAGGTGTTTGTGACTCAAGACGGAGCAGAAACCGACTTGGATTTAGGGCACTATGAGCGCTTTATGGACGTGAATTTAGGTCAAGCGAACAATGTGACGACCGGGCGAATTTATTGGTCTATTCTTACGAAAGAGCGGCGGGGTGACTTCTTGGGTGGTACGATTCAGGTCATTCCCCACATCACCAATGAAATTAAAGAGCGTATTCACCGTGTTGCAGAAGCGTCGGGTGCCGATGTGATTGTCGTCGAAATCGGAGGCACAGTTGGTGACATTGAAAGTCTTCCCTTTTTAGAAGCCATCCGTCAAATGCGTTCGGATGTCGGGCGGGATGCGGTTATGTATCTGCACGTGACTCTTGTGCCCTATTTAAATGCTGCAGGGGAGGCAAAAACGAAACCCACGCAGCATTCCGTGAAGGAATTGCGTTCTATCGGTATACAGCCCGACGTGATTGTATGCCGAACGCAAAAACCGTTATCGCGGGACTTGAGAGACAAAATTGCCCTGATGTGTGATGTTGACCGGCGCGCGGTTATCCAAAATGTTGACGCGGAGTCGATATATCAACTACCTGTGATGTTAGCCAGAGAAGGGCTTGATGATATCGTCTTAAGCCGTTTGAAACTTGAGGCGCCTCCAGCGGACCTGGAAGAATGGGCTCAAGTGGCGCAACGGGCGACGAAGTTGCATGGCGAAGTAACTATTGCGGTGGTGGGAAAATACGTAGCGCTGCGCGACGCCTATATGAGTGTGGCTGAGGGACTTTTCCATGGCGGGTTAACACATCAGGTGCACGTCAATATACGCTGGATTGATTCCGAAGAGATCGAAAGGGAGGGTGCCGGCCAGGTCCTGTCTGGCGTCGATGGCGTTCTGGTTCCGGGAAGTTTTGGTTACCGGGGAGTTGAAGGAAAGATTCAAGCAATTACATGGGCCCGTCAAACCACGACTCCGTATTTGGGGATTTGCATGGGAATGCAAGCGGCTGCGATCGAAATTGCCCGCAACGTGGCAGGTCTTCAAGACGCTAATTCCACTGAATTTATGGCAAATACTCTGAACCCGGTCATAGATCTGATGCCTGAGCAACAAGGCGTTGTGGATATGGGTGGGACCATGCGTCTTGGTGGTTATCCGTGTACATTGCGCGCGGGGTCTAAAACCCAAGCCATTTATCAAGATACCCTTATCTTCGAACGGCATCGCCACCGTTTTGAGCTCAATAATCGCTACCGGGATATATTGGAACAAGCGGGTTTTGTCGCGTCGGGTCTATCCCCTGACGAACGCCTTGTGGAAATTATGGAATTGAAAGGCCACCCCTGGTTCATTGGAACGCAGTTTCACCCAGAATTTCAATCACGCCCCAATCGTCCCCATCCCTTATTCGCTAGCTTCGTGGGAGCGGCCTTGGAGACTCAATCGCGCAATATGGAAGACGAGCTGGTGAAAGAAAATGCGGGTCCTGTAGCCAATTCCTAAGATCTGCCGTCTAAGGGCCGACGTGAATGCTTTGACAACAATTTCGCCAACGGAATATACTGAAAGTAAACAGGAGAGGAGGCTCGACTCATGGGTCTGATTGCACGGGTGTCTACCATATTCAAGTCGAAAGTCAATAATTTGTTGGACAAAGCTGAAGACCCCCGCGAAACCTT
>JAKADI010000014.1 GCA_021820675.1 Bacillota bacterium
ATACCGAAAGATGTCCCTGGAGGCATCGTCAGGGAAATATCCCGTAAAGCCCAAAAGGGCTCTGCCGGGATCTTTTTGCGCCGGCGGGGAATCATTCGGGTTAAGAGTTGGCCTACGCTATCCGCCCGGTCGCGACGGAGCAAGAATTGTTTCCACACATGGTCAACGACGACCCTAGCCATTCACATCACCTCGGCAAACAGCGGTTCAATACGCCGGAACAAGCTGATGCCCGCCAAAAACACAAACGCGGTCCACGCCAGGGCCACCCAGGCAAACAACGGGTATTGCAAATGTCCGGTAAAAATCACATCGCGTTCCATTTGCAACAGGGATCCCATCGGATTCATCAGTAAAATGCTGCGCAAGGAAGGTTTCAGATTCGTAACCGGATACATGACCGGGGAAAAATACATCCAAACCAAAAGAATGAGCCCCATCAATTGATTGACATCGCGATACAACACATTTAAGGCCGCGACCAAATAGCCTATGCCTAATGTAAAAAATACTTGCAACACCAAAATGACGGGAATCCATAAACTCGTCCAATAAATCGGGGTGTGATAAATAAAGATAAAGACAATTAGCACCAACAACGAAAAGAAAAAGTCAATGAAACGCGCCAGCACCGAAGCGGTCGGGAGAACAATCCGGGGAAAATAGATTTTGGCGAGCAACGCCGCATTCCCGGAGATACTGCCAACCGCTGACATCACCCCGTTGACAAAGAAGTTCCAGAAGGTAATTCCGGTCAACATGAACACCACATACGGAATTTTACTCGAGACATGAAAAATCACACCAAAGACGAACCCAAAGATGGCGGCGGTGACTAAAGGATTAACAATAGCCCAATATAGTCCCAACATGGAATGTTTATAACGGGTTTCGACGTCACGAACCGCTAAGTTTCGAGTGAGTTCGGCCCACAGTCCCCATTGACGCCGCATAGCGCGCCAATTTCCCGTCCCCGCTTTGGGCGCGGTCCCCAAAAAATGATCTCGGGGTGACTCCTCGACATGTACTGACTTTGACACTTTCATGATTCGCTCCCTCGTCTGAGCGCGCATCGGTCCACGCGTCCGCGCACACTATCCCTCGCTCATTTTAGACATCATCGGCCAAAATGCCAACACCAACCAGGGAGTCAGATTATGGCTAATCCCTTACGGGGTTTGTAAAACGTAAACACCCGCTGTCTGAAAGACAATCTTGACCCGGTGGGAATGGACCAAATTCGCCAAGTAGGCATAGACTGCGGGCGGCGTCGTGTGACCCTCAAACTGGGTATCCCATAAAATCTCGGCACCAGGCGGAATATGACGCAGGTCCAAGCGACTTAAGGGAATGGCATGAGCCGTCATGCCTAAGTGGGGCAACACATTATTTTGCGCGTAAATCCAATGATGACGGGCGACATGGCTCACGGCCATCGTCAGCGCTTGGGCGTTATGGGGACGCACGCGCCACGCGGAATGATAGAAGTCGAAGGCCATGACCCCTAACATCCCGACTAAAGCCACGGTAATCACCAGATGACCGGATCGCGGCCAAGGTTTGTAATGTCGTGCAGTGTCGATCGCAGCCCATAACAAAAACGGAACCATTAATGCCGATGTTTGATCAAACGGAGAGGTTTGGGCTAAATTATTCGACAAGAGGTGGGCTGCTAAGTCAAGCAGCGGGAAAATCCAATAAGGGCTCGCGTAAAAGCGGGAATGGCGCCATCCCATGCCAATCCATAACAACCATGGCATGAACACCCACAGGCTGTAAAGACCGCTGCGGGCCGATAGGTGAAACTGCACCCCGACATCTCGGAGTAAGATCCCCGCCGTCACCGGCGTTCCTAAAAAATGATGAAGCAAGCCTATCCATAAGACGACAACACCTAAAGCCAACCAAGAAAACGGCTTTAAACCGTGTTTGGTTATGACCACAGCCGCCAACAACACACCGGCCAACACGGCATGGATGCCGAGACCCGTCAAAAGGATAAGAGCCGCGGTAAACGGCCAAAGACGGGATTCCCAGGCACTAGCCAGGGACCACAGCAAGATGGGAGCCGCCAACATGCTGATGTGAAAATCATAGAGATTCCCCGCGATAAGCAAAGGGCTGAGTAAATAAAACACGCCCAGCAAACGCGCTTGATTGGGCGTCACCTCCCACAGCCGAGCCATTCGCACAATAGGAATATAGCCCAAGGCCATAACAAAGGATTCCATCAAGAATAAAAAACCGGTTCCCAGCCAAGTCGCGGGATAAGCAATGAGCGGCATCAGCCACGCCCCGTTATGGCCCAACACATTCCCGGGAAAATAGGTGGACTGCGCCCCGAACCCATGGTGAACCCAAGCCGCTAATGCCTGTTGATAAAAACCTAAATCGAAACCATGGGATACATAAAGGCTCCAGCGCAGAATTTGCGCAGACACTACCACGGCAACATAAGCAAAAATACGGCTCCACATTGCGGCGCCGAAATACTGTTCGCTGCGATACTCCGTTTCCGGTCTAATCCAAACACTGTCCGTCATACTTTGCCTCTTTCACAAAATATCTAGGTACCTAGTCTCCCGCTGATTCTGTCATATACCGGGTTCCGGGTGAGATGTCGCGGGATATCCATCGCTTCGTTAAAATCTATCGTACAGCAGTGTAATCCTGACAACAGCCGTCGTCACAGTGTTGTGAATACCCGCTGTCAAGAAGGTCTGGGTTTGCACATATAACCCCGTGAGGATGCAGGTGTGTCAATCGGAGATCTGCCTGCCATCTTAATATATGCGATATCAGAAGGGAAACTCAAAACCGAAAACGAAGAAGCTCGAACATTCTTAACGGCATTGTGCGGTTTAGAGGTCATGGCATTTTTCCCGTTTTTGGTAAAAGACAACGCCCCTACGTTGGATATGATCCCGGACGTCTTTGTCGTTGATCTGGTCGAAAATGGAGAGATCAACCATGTAGGGAATCGCAGACTCGTCCAGGTCGTTCAAAATTCGCAATAATACGTGGTGCGTCAGTTCCTGGCTTCCGATAAGTGTCAGATCGATATCGGACCCTGGTCTGTAATTGCCCTTGACCCTAGAGCCGTAAAGAATAGCCTTATCCACTTCGGAATACCGATGCAAGACATCGTGGATGATACGAATGGTTTTGTCTGATAAGCCAAATTTCATGCGTACTTTGCCTCATCTCGCAGAGCCTGCATTCGGTTTTGGAAAGCCTCGAATTGCGGTAAATATTCTTCCCAAATAGCCCTAAGCATTCTATTAGTCGTCTTTTCGTCGTACGTATGAGCGCTTTGATTCCGATCTGCAATCATATCCATCCAAACGTCGCCATCCTGAATCAACCGGACCTTGAAGGCGGCTCGGACAACATTCCGCGATCCGTATAGTCCTTGCGTACCTTGATCTTCAAGAAAGTCCTTCAAGACATTCCACGCTAACTCATACGTGAACTCAAACACCTTGATCACCCCTTGTTGTTCGAGTTCGGACAACGGACGGGAATCGGCCAGTTTCTTAGCGTCTTGCAACTGACCCAAGGCCTGACTAAAATGAACCAAACGTTGTGTCCAGCGCACATCCTGATCAGACACGTAATTCGACCCTCTTTCTAAAAATTATCCTATCACAATTCGAAGAGCGTTGAGGGTCGAAAACCGTGGAAAGGACTAGGGGCTAGGTGCATGAAGGATGAACTCTCCCTCCACCGAACCCTGACCGGTTGCGGTCGGGGGTTTCTGAAGTCACCCTTAAAAGTTCAGTTCCTGATTCCGCGGTCACTGCACTGCGCCATTGGGAGCGTACGTGTTTATGTCGGTCTCCCCAAACGTCGATTTGGACCGCTCAGCCCTCTATATCTCGATTATCAAACAAACGTTTTTTCGATCTAACCCGCGGGCATTATGCTCAAACCGACCTAGAGGGCAGACTGGCTGAAAAATTTCGACCTGTACACTTTAACTAAGGTGGGCACGGATGGTCATGCCACGAATTTCTATTAAACCCTTAACCCTTACTTGCACAGTGGAGTTATATTCGTGATCCAGTAGATGACATGAATGACCGCCTGAAAAAGTTCCTCAATGCACACTCGAGATTCAACTATATATATCTCGTAACCTCTTCGCATTCCTACGGAATCCACTCGATGACATGCTCGAAAAGGTTGAGAAAGTAGTGAATTTAGCTTTTCAAAATCCCAAATTTCTTCGTTACAGAGACCAATATTACTTAAATGAAAGTGTTGAGACTTGGATGATATCCACCGTACAAGTAGCGGTTTTATTTCTATAAGATCCGGCAATCGCAACACCAGGTTTCCAAAATTTCGATTGCGCTTTACGGTCTTATGGTCACCAACCATATGCCCCATCGCGTGACTCGCTCATGCCTCGTCTTATGGCGGGGCGGTAAGGAGGAGAATTTGGACTTTTTCGCCAAAATTGCCGGACGTCTTCAAGCCGAGTGCCAGGTGGAGTGCATAGCAGCGAATAGGGGCACGATTACATTCGCAACAGCCGATCCATTGGCCGATACGGCTGCCTAATCGACATCGCCCAGCCCGGATCCACGGGCGTAATTCGGCTAATAAGGTGCCGACGGTGCCCGTGAATGGCCGTACTCCGCATCTCCCCGCATTTCTTTTCGAGATGATATCACTCAAAACCAGTCGTACTCGAACGCGCAACTACCCCGAAAACTGGTCCACAATGTCCCTATAGAGCGTGCGCGAACCATTGCCAATGAATTCGGGGTCACCGTGGCGAAGAACGACCGCGATCACGCGCAATGGCGGTGGAGTTCCCAGCGCCATTGAGGGGGTGTATTCGCTGCTGATATGGGAGGGGGCCATAAAGAATCTCGTGAAATTTGAGTCGAGTCTCTCTGGCGTGATCCCAAGATGTTCCGAAGGTGCGCATTAATCTTACAGATCCCAACTCGCCAATTACGGTTTTCCCGTTATTCCGGATTTTCCGTATAATACAAGACAAAATCAAATCTCGGCAGCGATCCTCAAATTTTCCGAGCGAGACGCCGACATATATTAAGGAGTGTTTTGACTCATGCAACCGGCCACGCGCCTCACCCGCCTCCCTGATCAATTATTCGCAAAACTCATTCAACTCGCCGAAAACCTCCAACAAGAAGGTCATGACGTCATTAATCTTGGGCAAGGGAATCCTGACCAGCCAGCCCCCGACTTCGTCGTCAAGGCGCTGCAAAAAGCCGCGGAAAACCCCCGTTATCACCGTTACATATCATTTAAGGGCCTACCGGAATTGAAACAAATGGTCGCTTTGTGGTATGACCGCTATTACGGGGTCAATCTGGACTGGAAACACGAAGTCGCCATTTTACTCGGTAGTAAAGTGGGATTACAGGAAATTTCATTAGCACTGTTAAATATTGGAGACAAAGCGTTGGTGCCGGATCCCGGCTATCCCGATTATTGGTCTGGCATTCAATTGGCCGGTGGCCGCATGGAAAAATGGCCGCTCGATCCCCGTACGGGGCTTCCTCATGCTGATCTCGTCACGGAAGACATCCGTCTGGCCTTTTTAAATTACCCCAATAATCCCACCGGCCAACTAGCGCCGCCGGAATTCTTCGACCGCGTGATTGTCCGGGCTCAAAATTACGGAACGGTATTGGCCCATGACTTGGCTTATGGAGACATTGTCTTTGACAATCGCCACGCCGTCAGCCTCTTGTCCCGCCCCCACGGCAAAGACGTCGGGGTGGAGTTTACGACCCTCTCGAAATCCTACAACATGGCCGGGTTCCGTCTCGGTTTTGCCGCTGGCAATGCCGAACTTATTCACTACTTGGAAGTCTTGCAAGATCATCTCCATTGCAGTCAATATGGAGCAATCCAAGAAGCTGCGATGACCGCCTTAAACGACTCGGACGAATTTGTCTATCAATTGAAATGCCTTTATCAATCCCGGCGTGACGCCTTTCTTGACACCTTGCCGGCCCAGTACCGTCCGCCCGCCACTCAAGGATCCATTTTCCAGTGGATTCGGTTGCCGGAAGCTTTGTCCTCGTCCCTGTACTGTGCCGAGGCTCTGGCCCAAACGTCTCACGTCATTGTAGCCCCGGGATTGGGATTTGGGGACGGGGGGGAAGGATATATCCGTATCTCGCTGACTGAAAACGCCGAGCGCCTCAGGGACGCCGCAAACCGGATAACCGACTTCTTTGCGACAAGAACTTGCTAAGGCGCCCAAAATGGATATGCTAACATAAGTCTTAGCGCATACCGGAAGGTGGGCGCTAGCCATGGTGGAAGCGGTGCCTTGACAAGGCGCGTTTCATGTCGGATGGCGACGTCGCCCACAGGTATAAAAGACACGCTAGTGTAACAAGGAGGATTTTGGTGCAACCCATCTGTCACTTTACCGTTAGCTTTTTAGAGCCCGGAAGCCATGTCTATCATATGACTTTGGATATTGACCACTTGCCGTCAGGCCGCCATGAACTGTCGTTGCCGGTATGGACACCCGGTGCCTATAAAGTCGCAGACTGCTCCCGGCATCTCTTTGATCTATCGGCCACTTCAGGCCCCCAGGCACTGGAAGTGGTCCATGTCGCCAAAAATCGGTGGTTATTAGAAACGACCATGGAAGGGCCGGTGCAGATTCGCTATAACGTCTATGCTTTCGAATTCGGGGTGTCCACGTCCCACTTGGACCAAAGCCACGCCTACTTTAATGGAGCCCAATTATTTCTCCTCACTGATGATTACAAAGACATTCCGTACTATCTGACTCTGGAAAAGCCACCAGCCTGGGAAGTCTCTACCGGTCTCGACCTCGACAACACCGGCCGCGGACAATATCAGGCTCCAGACTATGATGTTTTGATTGACAGCCCGTTTGAGGTGGGCACACAAAGCATCAGCACGTTTGAAGTGGATGATAAGAAGCATACTCTCGCCGTCTATGGCCACGGCAATGAAAATCTCGCTCAACTAACCCATGACGCCGAGCAAATTGTTCGAGCCCAAAAACAGATTTTCGGCTCTCTGCCCTACGAACATTACACCTTCATCCTGCATTTATCGGACAAGCCGACTGGGGGGTTGGAACACCTCAATTCCACGACTTGCGGTGTCGAGCGCTTTATGTTCCGGCCCTGGAAAAATTATAAACGGGTACTAGGCCTATTATCCCACGAATTCTTCCATCTCTGGAATGTCAAACGGATTCATCCCGATATGCTCGGCCCATTTGACTACAATAAAGAAGTCTATACGCGTCTGCTTTGGGCGATGGAAGGGTTTACTGATTACTATGCCTATTTGACCTTAAGGCGTTCTAACCTTTACTCTGTCCAAGACTATCTCACGACTTTAAGCAAAAAACTGGTCGACTATGAAAAGCGCCCCGGCCGGTTTGTTCAGTCGTTAGCCGAATCTAGCCTCGACACCTGGATTAAGCTCTACAATCCCGATGAAGATTCCGTTAATCGCACGATTTCCTATTACCTCAAAGGCGAGTTGGTAGGAACCTGTTTAGACCTTGAGATACGCCGGCGCACCAAGAATCAGGCGTCCTTAGACGATGTGTTGCGAAAACTCTATGAACGGTATGGAAGCCGGGGTTTAGGGTTCCCCGAGTCGGTCTACCAAGACACGGTTGAGGAAGTGGGAAACAGCTCATTCCAAGACTTTTTCGACCATTATATTAACGGCACCCGCCCGATTCCCATTGACGAAGCATTATTAAGCGCAGGCTTGCGCATTGAAAGGCAATATAAGCGTCTACCCGAAGACGATGACGAGAACACGGCGGAGACCCCACAAACCAGTCAAGTGCCTTATCCCTGGCTGGGAATCGACACCAAAGTCGTAGACGGTCACCGGATCGTGATCACTCAAACATATACCTCCGGCCCAGCGGCAACCTTGCTAAATGCCGGGGATCAACTCATCGCCCTTAACGATTACCAATTACATCAACCCAAGGACCTCAAACACCGCTTGCAGTATGATCAGCAAGTCGGTGACACCGTTACGCTCACTTTCTTCCGGCAAGGGCGATTACACACATTGCCGGTCGTCTTAGCGCCTCAACCCTTTGACAAAGTGGGAATCCGCCCCTGTGAAGACAGCAACCCGCTGCAAAGGCACATTTTTGAAAGCTGGCTCAATGCCTCCTGGAACGACCACTTTACCTCAGGTGATGACGCCTGGAACCAAACGGAATGACAGGAATTCCAAAAATCCCGTCAAAAATATCGCACCATCTCTCGAGGATATGAATCTCTCCCGCCACCCGGGGGCGGGAGAGATCGTAATAGGGGGAATCATCAATGCGTGTCCTTATGATTTCGAAAGCCTGTGTGAGTCAAAGTTACCGGACCAAAGTCGAATATCTTAACCGCATGGATCGGGATATCGAGGTCGGATTGGTGGTGCCGCCCAGTTGGGGACCATTACCCTTTGAACCGCGTGACACGGATCATACCTACCCGTTGTTTCTCACGCCAGTCGTTCTAGGTGGCCGTAATCATTTTCATTTTTACCCGGAATTGAACGCGATAATCCGGCGCTATCAACCGGATCTGTTGCATATCGACGAAGAACACTATAGCACCGTAACCTACCAGGCAACGCGCATCGCCAAAAGACTGGCCATTCCCTCAATATTTTTCACTTGGCAAAATATCTACAAACAATACCCGTGGCCGTTTTCTGCGATGGAACGGCACGTATTCGATCAAGTGCAAGGGGCTATCGCCGGAAATCAAGAAGCCCAAGACGTTTTGTGCCAAAAGGGTTTTCGCAAACCCATTTGGATCATTCCTCAATTTGGCACCGATACCCAGCTCTACCAACCGCAGGATAAAAACGCGGCGAAAGCGGCATGGGGCGTGTCACAAAAGTTCGTCATCGGTTATGTCGGCCGCCTCATCAACGAGAAAGGGCTGGGAGACTTGTGGCAAGCCGCAGCCGCTTTGTTGTCCAAACACACCGATGCCGTGTTGCTACTGGCCGGGTCGGGGCCTTTGGCCAACGTTCTGCAACAAAACGCGCGATCGTCAGGACTAAGCCCTCAGCTGCACGTCATCCCCTGGGTTAAAACTCAGGCTATGCCCGAGATTATGAACGCGCTAGACGTATTGGTTTTGCCTTCCCGCACAACTGCCAGTTGGAAAGAACAATTCGGGCGCGTGTTAACCGAAGCCATGGCCGCAGAAGTGGCCGTCGTGGGTTCCGATAGCGGAGAGATCCCTTATGTCATCGGGAAAGCCGGACTCGTCGTGCCTGAAGGTTCTCCCACAGCTCTATTCAAAGCTCTAGAGTCGCTGTATGATAATGCAGGATTGCGTTTCACATTGGGACAAGCTGGACGCCAGCGCGTCCTCGGCCATTATTCCCAGGACGTTGTCGCCCAAGAAACGTTAAAAGTTTACCACAGTCTTCGGACGTAACCGGATTGCGGATTAAAAATGCACAGGAATAGGGATGGAAAATCAATGAATGTTGTTGTTTTTGGTGCGGGATATGTGGGTCTTGTCACCGGGGCTGTCCTGGCCGACTTAGGGCATCAGGTTACCCTCATCGACGTAAACCGTGCCAAAGTGGACCGGATTAACCGGGCTGAGGCTCCGATTTTCGAATTTGGATTGGAATCCCTGCTACAACGGGTGCGAAACAGCCACAAACTGGAGGCCACATCTAACCCGTCACCCGCGGTTTCGGAGGCCGAAATTATATTTATTGCCGTGGGAACACCGCCGCAGGAGGACGGGTCTCCTAATCTGGACTACGTTCACCAAGCTGCTGTCACCACCGGACAACACGTGAATGCCGATCGGAAATACGTGATCGTCAATAAAGCGACGGTCCCCATTGGATCCGCCAATTTAGTCGAAATGTGGATTGATGACGGTTTTAGGCAAAGATGGGGTGAATCGCCCACATCAGACGTGTTTACCGTTGCCTCCAACCCGGAATTCTTGCGGGAGGGCAGTGCCATTCATGACACCCTTTACCCTGATCGCATTGTGCTAGGATCCGACCATACCTGGGCACTCGAGCGTCTTGCACAACTATATCGGCCTATATTAGACCAAAATTTCGATCCTCCCAGCGGGCTTCCCCGGCCCTCATCAATCACCAAGATTCCTTTAATCACCACCGACCAGTTATCGGCAGAAATGATCAAGTATGCGGCCAATGCATTTTTATCAACCAAAATATCCTTCGCCAACGAAGTGGCGAATATTTGTGAGCGGGTTGGAGCCGATATTACCACTGTCATGTCGGGCATTGGTCTGGACACACGGATTGGATCCAAGTTTCTCAATGCCGGTATTGGGTGGGGCGGCAGTTGTTTTGGCAAGGATTTGGATGCCCTCATTTATACCGCTTTGGAATACGGCTATCAGCCGCAACTGTTAGAATCCACACGCCAAGTCAATTCGCAGCAGCGAAGGAGCGTCATCAAACGGCTCCAAGAAGAACTTAAGCCGGTCAAGGGCCGCCGTATTGCCATCTGGGGTCTGGCATTCAAGCCGGGCACTGATGATTTACGCGACGCCCCAGCCCTAAGCGTCATTCAAGATTTGCTGCATCTCAATGCCCGGGTCACCGTCTATGACCCGGTGGCCATGGACAACATGCAGCAGCAATACCCCAATTGGGATATCCGCTACGCCTCAAGCGCGCTACAAGCCATCCAGGGAGCTCATGCATTGTTGATTATGACCGAATGGGATATGTTTCGCCAATTCTCACTGGAAGAGATTGTCGGGCGGTTAGAGATGCCGATCATTATCGACGGCCGCAATATTTTTGACCCGGAAGAAGCCAAGCGGTTGTCGATTCACTACCGCGGTATCGGCCGCTAAGATCCTCCAAGGAGCGATTGGGGGAAGCAAATAAGGGAGGGTTGGCAATGGATAAAACTGCCATTATTACGGGAGCTGCCGGCTTTATCGGCAGTCACCTGGTCGACAAACTCGTCGAAAACCAATACTATGTGCTCGCAATCGATAACCTGGCCACAGGCACATGGGACAACTTGCGGCAGCACACCTCAGCACAAGTTCGGCGATTGACCTGGGATATTACCGAGACTCCGGATGATGACACCTTAATGATTCAAAATGCCGATGTGGTCGTACATCTGGCTTCGGCTGCTTCCCCGGTCCATTATCGCCGCCTGGCCATCGAGACCTTGCGCGTGAATTCCCTCGGCACCGAAACGGCTCTCCAGCTGGCCCGGAAATTTCAGGCCCGCTTCGTGCTGGCTTCGACCTCGGAGGTCTATGGCGACCCCCAAGTCACCCCGCAGAGTGAAACATATTGGGGCCACGTCAACCCACACGGCGAGCGGGCCTGCTACGACGAAGGGAAACGTTACGCTGAAGCGATGACGATGGAATATCATCGCCAATTCGACCTCGATGTGCGCATCCTACGGTTTTTTAACTGCTACGGGCCGCGCATGCAAGCCGAAGATGGGCGGGTAGTTCCCAACTTCGTCCGGCAGGCTCTTTTGGGCAGACCATTAACGGTGTACGGGAATGGACAGCAAACCCGGAGCTTTTGTTATGTATCTGATGAAGTCGAAGGCATTTATCAAGCCATTGTTCGCCGCGGATTATCCGGTGAAGTCTTTAACATTGGCAACCCGGAGGAACGGTCCATTTTGAATTTTGCCGAAGTCGTGGCACAAATAGCCGGTGTTCCTCTTCGCACAACTTTTCATCCCTTACCGGTGGATGATCCAACCAACCGCTGCCCCAATATTGACAAAGCACGAAAATATCTCGGCTGGCATCCCCAGATTTCTTTAGAAGACGGACTCCAAAAGACCTTTGACTATTTCCGGGACCCTTCCCCCCGTAACTAAGGGCCAATATCAATTCCTCTAAAGGGCTCTACCGTGGACTACCAAGTGGGCAGGATCACTCAGACTCGATGCGGAAGATCTGGCCGCTCCTAACCTAAAAAAAGCCCGCCGGGACCGGCGGGCAAATCAGGCTGTCGTGGGAATTTAGGCGCTTGGAGACAT
>JAKADI010000015.1 GCA_021820675.1 Bacillota bacterium
ACTATCATCGACTACACTCCTCTCTCTATGACAGAAAAAGCTCATAATTGAGAATTAACGCTCTATTGCCAGTATACCAAATGTGAGTCGACGCGGGATTCTTATCGGTCCCCGCGATGTTGTGGTGCTGAATTTTTGAATGACGCTACGACAGTCCTAATCTGGGCATATTGCCACAAGTTTTCCTCGCCTTATCTATGTATTCATGATCCCCGGAAAACGTTGCGTGATGGATTTGGAGGTAAGGGTAATTTCTTGGTCCGATAGCCGACACGAATCCTCGGCCTTCGTCAGAAATGGATTATGGACCGCTTGCGCTCAATCATGGACATTTTTTCGACAGTCCAGTTCGTTGGACTCAGATTTCTATCTCCGGTAATCCTTGTGAAGTTGGTATTTTGAAGTTGACCTTGGGAAAACTCCACCGTCAGAATTTTATCTGAGAATTTTTGGACCTCCCTGAACAGCAGAGGGTACCGGCGACATTCTGACGAAAACCCGCTAAGACATTGATTGGAACAAAAACTTGAATTTTGCCTACCCTTCATACATAAACCGTCTCTAACGGACATCTCGGGGTTTGTGGCAAAGTTACCCAGTCTCGTTGTGCCGCACCATCCGCCAACAGCAGGCAAAGACACTTTCCCCGTCTAGGCGATTTGTGCGGGTCTTCCATTTTTTTGCCGCGCCCAGGTTGGGTGCCTGGGTTTTCTTTCCAGCGCCTTGGGGGGCGAAGGGTCAAAAAAGGTAACTATTCAGGTGCCCCTTGTTTCGCACCGTTTTCTCCCGCGATGTGTCCCGTGTGGGGGATGCGTTTTCCTTAAATCTTCTGTCACGGATTGCGATAATTTCTTTCCGGTCTGCGATATTCGAATGTCCGCCAAATTGCCGGGCTCTCTGTGACCCCCTCATCCCCGGCCGTTTGTACCAACTTATCCTCATTGTGAGCGTTATCACACTGTCTCTTCGACAAAATGCACACGATCAGGAGGATCAAGGCGGAGAGCTCGCGCAGTATGCGGGCCGTTCCTGTAGATCCGCGTGTTTGTGGCATCAAAGAGATGATAGGATTCCGTCACCGAGCTCGACTAATGCCCGCTCCTCCAATCCAGATGACTGCCGCGCCCATAGCGCCGACAGGGATGTTGGATCGAGAAAGGTGTCGTGCGGTCAGCTCAAGACGGATTAACGAGGGAGATGGGAGTCTTGTACGGAGTTCATGTGTCGAAGTGGAGTATGACTTATTTCGCGGCAGCGTGGGTCTGTTTGGTGCTAGCCGAAATTGTGTGGAGTTCGGGTCTAGGCCAACCTCTGGCCAACATCGGATCTGCCTGGGTATTGGTTGGGGTGCATTTGACGACCATCGGTTTTCTCACCCTGTTAATGATGGGAGCCTTGAGTCAATTTGTGCCCGTTTTGACCCAAAGGGAACTGAGTAGTCAGCCCCTCTCGGGTATCACCCTTTTTCTGACGTTGGTTGGGGTCATGGGAATGCTGGCCGGTTTTCTTGCCCTCCCTCAAACAGTTCCGGGAGGGCTCTTCGAATCCATCCCGTGGCTTTTGCCAGCCGGTGGATCCTTAGTCGTATTAGGGTTACTGATGGCGATTGTCAATCTTGGAACCACTCTGGCCAGGGCATGGCCCTGGGCCTTGCCCACCTGGTTTGTGGCCACCGGCCTCTTCTTTTTGCTGGTCACGATTCTTGCCGGGCTCGTTCTGGCTGTGGCTCTGTCCTTCCCCCATCTTTTCTCTTCGCATCAATTACTGGTAATCGGAGGACGGGGTCTAGCATCTCATGTCGCCAGCGGCGTCGGGGGATGGTTGACTTTGACAGCAATGGGTGTGTCTTACAAATTGCTGTCCATGTTTACGCTCTCTCCCGAACAACACGGCGCTCAGAGCTGGATGGCCTTCCTGGCGACTACGCTGGGCATTGCCGTACTCTGGTTGGCCCGGTGGCTTAATGCCGGAGCTTTTGCTGATGGGGGATGGGCGGCTCTCGTCATCGGTCTGATTCTGTACCTTGGGGACATTGCCGCCCTTTACCGACGGAGAAAACGCAGGCGCCAGCTTGAACTCAACGCGCGTTTCGCCCTCATCGCTTTGATCTTCCTCGCGGGGATCCTGATCCTAGCCTTAACCGTGAGACCAGCCGGTCAGTTGTCCCAACTGGACATCGCACTGGTCTTTTTAGCCTTATATGGCTGGCTGGGTGGATTAGCCCTCACTCAACTGTACAAAATCGTGCCTTTTTTGACATGGATCCGTTATTTTGGCCACCATCTGGGGAAAGGGAAGACACCCAGGTTTCAGGATTTGGTTAAGGAATCTCGGGATCGCTACGCCTTTATGCTGTATTTCATCAGCATCGCGCTTGCCGCCTTGTCTCTCCAACAACGGTGGGAACCAGGATTTCGGATCATGATGTTGCTGGCTTTGATTGCAACTCTGGACATCGGCAGAGCACTGTATCACGCGGCTCATCCCCTCCAGCTCCCCGGTCTCGAACAGGTTAAACAAGCCGCACGGCCTAACCTCCCAGATCCTCGCCGATGAACAAAACCGGCGGGTTCCGATATTGGTAAGGTTGCTGGGAGTGGAGGACATCGGTTTCGCCCCCCGAACATTGGAAACAAATCGCGTCCACCAATCCGTTGGAGCAACTCAATCGAGAAATCGGTAGGCGGGCCGATGCCGTCGGCATCTTTTCCAAGCAGGCCGTAGCACGGTGTTTGGCGGGAGCGATCCTGATGGAGGACCAGCGATGATTAGGCGGCATTTTCCCGGCGGTATTTCAGTCAAACGTCCATGGAGAAGCTGTACCGCGGCGCGGATCCGCCGGGGAGATTGCCAGAACCAGAGAGACAATTAAACATCTCTCAGGAAGCCGAAGTTTTTACACCACTTGACAGGAGGTGGTCTGAGTATGCTTGCCATTCAAGGAAACGGTGCTATTGTGCTCGGTCGAATCCAGACTGAGCCGGGCACGATTGTCCTCAAGCCACTCTCGTGCCGTGATTCACCGCACGAGATAAACTTTCAAGATAGTTGAATATTGGGCAGGTGATTGTGATTTTACGCACAATACCGCTATCGATCATAAAGTTGCGCCCTATGGACCTGAAAGGAGATCATTTGATATCTGAAAGTAGGGTCATTCGGGCAGTCTACCATTGTATGGTCTCCTATATTATAAATTCAGGTTGAAATTATATGAATACCGCTCTCTGAACACATCCCTTTAACGAGGAAAATATTATTTTTTGTCATCCGTACACCAACAGCACTATTTAGTGACCGTCAGGGTTAATTGAAAAGGGCGATGGACACCGGGAAGCGAAGACAGAGTCGAAGCTTCTGTCGTTAATTGGATTACTCTCAATTCAGCCTGTCGGTGGCCATCTTGTCAACGGTATTTTGTGAAATGGTATGAACTACCGCGTCAGCCGAGGACGGATATCATGAATGTTTTTGAGATCAATCTCCCCGTACTGGGCGAAATCGGAGGGACGGTCAACCTCCGTCAAAGAGAGTCATTGCGGTGTCTATGCGCAATATGTGAGGAGGAATTGTTGTGAACTCCAATAACCAGCATTTGCAGAATGTTGTTCACGGAAGTCCCGGACGCGCTTTAACTTTTGCTACCATGGGGTTTTTTTCAGGTTTCGCTGGCGTGGCGGTGTTTGGTCCTTTGGTTCCGCGGTTTACTCATCTCATGCATCTGTCTCCAGTCGCGGCTGGGCTTTTAGCGGCTATTGCCAGCCTTACCGGCTCAATTTTGCGCATTCCTTTCGGTGCGTGGGTGGACCGCAGTGGAGGCAAGAAACCCTTTTTAATCCTGTTGATTTTGGGATTAGTGGGTTTGGCCGGATTAATAGTGTTATTGAAATTCGATTATCCCCATCATCTAGCTGGCACTTATCCTTTGCTGCTGGTGCTGGGAATGTTGGTCGGTTCAGGCATAGCCACATTTTCAGTCGGCATTGGACAGGTTTCATATTGGTTTCCTAAAGCACGCCAAGGAGGGCCTTTGGGCACATTTGCCGGGATTGGAAATCTTGGTTCGGGACTGTTTTCTTTACTGTTACCACTGGCTGTTGTCGCTTTCGGGATGATTGCCGCTTTTGAGCTATGGTTCCTATTTCTACTATGTGTCACGATAACGTATGCGATATTCATGAAAGATGCGCCTTCTTTCCAGTTGCAACATAAAGGGCAAACAGTTACTCCGGAAATCTTAAAGAATTACGGGCAAGATATTGTGCCTCATGGCTCAGCCCTCCAATCTTTATTGGATGCTGCTCATATAGCTCCAACATGGGCCTTAGTGGTGTTGTATTTTACATCTTTTGGTGGATTCTTAGCACTGACAGCTTGGTTGCCCACATTTTGGCACGGTCAATACCATACCGCACTTGTAACGGGTGGAGCTCTCACCCTGGTGTTTTCGGTATTGGCTTCGCTGGTGCGTGTGCCAGGTGGGTCCTTGGCTGATCGAACATCTATCCGTTATGCCCTCAGCGTTAATGTGTTGACCATCTTGTTAGGCACCCTCATCGTCATTTTTAGTGCGACGTTTAGCGTGGCTTTGTTAGGCACCATTCTTATCGCATTAGGGATGGGTCTTCAAAATGCGGTGGTATTCAAACTCGTACCGCATTATGTTCCGGAGGCAGTGGGCGGTGCAGCAGGATGGGTGGGCGGTTTAGGTGCTTTTGGAGGCTTTGTGATACCACCCATCATGGGAGCCCTTTCGGGATTGTCTACCGGAGTTCATGAGTACGGTGCAGGGTTTTGGGTATTTGCCGTCTTGGCGGTTATCGATTGGGTTGTCATCGGGTGGCTCAAGCATTATGACCGCACAATGCGGGCAACCTCTGGCACCGCTGTACTGCAGTCTTCACCAATGCATTAACCAAGCCGGAAAGCGAAGGTTAAGGTGGTAGCTCATGGTCGGGCCTGGATTGCAACAACCGGATAGTCATCATTTAATCCATGAAATGGCGTGGCAGGAGGCAAACACGATTCAATCTGTCATTGAGCGATTGTGGCAAACAAATGCGGTGGAGCAATTTGTAGAGGCTACGGGCATATTCATCGAAGTGGTGGAATCGCGGATTCTGTCGCATGCCATCGAAGAGGAACGCGGACTCTATCCGTCTTGGCTCGCTATGAATAACGCTTGGACTGCAGTGGTCGCGTCGTTCATCGAAGACCATGACCACCTCCGCCGCCTAATACACAGACTGAAAGACATCACCAGGCAAGCCTACTATTCGGAGGTATTGCCTCTGATTGCCGAATTCCTGAAACAATCCCATGCTCATTCTGACCGTGAAGAGACCTTTATGGGTAAGGTGGATAATGGGGACAGAAAAGAGCGATTCTTTATGATACCGCCACAATCGTTACGGGGGCAGGTTTCGGCGGACGTATCCGACCTGACACGATTGGTCGTCAACGTCGCATACAAAAGTATGATGTGACCAGCTTCGCGAGGCAAGAGCGGCCCGGAAGCCTCATGATTCAAATAGTCGATTCTGCTAAGGCCGCATCCTGGGCGAGTGAATTCGCGCAGGATAGTGAAATGGATGTCACCACAGAAATCGTCGGATTTTTCCAGGCCAATTATTTCCGATATTCTCAGTCTCGTCATGTCACCGGATTGAACCGTGATAAAACGTCGTGACGCTTGGAGGAGTTGGCTGGGAAACCACAACGCTCACGCGGTATCAGATCCACTGCGATTGTTTTAGAGGAAGGAGCCATCAGTAATGACGGATCACACATCAATCCCGCCGGTTTTCTCTCGGTTTCGATTGAGAATCGAAAAGACTTGTTGACCAATCATTCTGGGACTGTGCTTCGGTTCCCGCAGATGTTCCTGTGCAAATCGGGGCAACCGCGGATAAAGACCAAATCAACCATGTGATTGTCGTGGCCACAAATACGGTGGAGAGGGCAGACTTTCTCCACGGTGGGTCCCCACTCAGCGTTTCACACGGTGGGCGGCCAATATGATCCGAAGCCATGACCACCAGCACCAGATCGGAAAGGACGGGAAAAGGGGTGGCTGTTAAATTGAACCCATTGTTGCGCGCGCTAGACTATCTTAAACGCGGAGATCGCATTAATCAGGGATCGACGGAAGAAAATGTTCGGAGCCGCGATTGGGAAGACATCTATCGTGGTCGATGGCAGCATGATCGGGAAGTCCGCTCGACTCATGGAGTGAACTGCACGGGGTCATGCAGCTGGAAAATTTATGTGAAAGATGGCATCGTGACGTGGGAAACTCAACAGACAGACTATCCCTCGCTCGGCGACGATGTCCCCGAATACGAACCACGCGGCTGTCCTCGTGGTGCCGCCTATTCGTGGTACCTATATAGTCCAGGTCGAGTCAAGTACCCGTATGTTCGTGCGAACCTATTGCGTTTGTGGCGTGAAGTGCGGAAAGAACAGCCGAATCCGCTTCGGGCTTGGCGTCAAATCATGGAGGATCCGATGCGGCGAGCGGCCTATCAACAAGTGCGTGGCAAGGGGGGATTTTTGCGAGCCAGTTGGAATGAAGTGAGTGAACTGATTGCGGCGGCGATGTTGGATACGATTGAGCACTATGGCCCTGACCGCGTGGCAGGATTTAGTCCCATCCCGGCTATGTCGCAGGTCAGTTATGCAGCAGGGTCCCGATTTTTATCTCTAATCGGAGGCACTATGGTCAGTTTTTATGATTGGTACGCGGACCTTCCCCCGGCGTCTCCGCAAATTTGGGGAGAACAGACCGATGTGCCGGAGAGCGCCGATTGGTATAACGCGGGATACTTTATTATTTGGGGAACGAACTTACCGATGACTCGCACTCCCGACGCACATTTTATGGTCGAAGCCCGGTATCATGGAACCAAAGTCGTAGGAGTTAGCCCGGACTATGCGGAGTATATCAAATTCGCCGACGTGTGGCTGCCGGCCAAGGCTGGCACCGATGCCGCCTTAGCGATGGCGATGACTCACGTGATTCTCAAAGAATTTTACGTCGACCATCCTACCTCCTACTTCCTATCCTATGCGAAAACGTATACTGATCTTCCATTTCTCGTCACCATGGTCGAACATGGAGGACAGTGGGTATCGGATCGCTTTGTGAATGCGGACGACGTGAGTTCCGGAATCAACCACGGGGTATGGAAGACCGCAGTTTGGGACGTCCTCAGTGGGGGCCCCCAGATTCCCAACGGCAGTCTTGGGTACCGGTGGGATGGGCAAGCCCAGTGGAACCTCGATCTAAAAAGTCCCATGGGGACCCCCATTGAACCTTTGTTAAGTTTCATGGAAGATCCGGATGCTGTCATTTTAGCAGACTTCCCGAACTTCGATTCCAACGCCAAAGAACCGCTTAGGCGTGGCGTGCCCGTCAAGAAAATCACGGGATCCAGCGGCCAGAGCCTTTGGGTCACCACTGTCTATGATTTGATGATGGCCCATATGGGTGTCGGTCGCGGACTCTCAGGAGACTACCCGGTGGATTATGACGACCTGCGCCCTTATACCCCCGCATGGCAAGAAGGCATCACGGGCGTGGATCGGCACCTAGCCATCCGGGTGGCACGAGAATTCGCGGAAAATGCCGCCAAGACCGGTGGACGTTCCATGATTGCCCTGGGCGCGGGCACGAACCATTGGTATCACAGCGACTTGATTTATCGGGCGATTATCAATCTCGTGCTGCTGACGGGAAGTCAAGGGGTCAATGGTGGTGGTTGGGCGCATTATGTGGGGCAAGAAAAAGTGCGTCCTTTAGAGGGATGGACAATGTTGGCGTTTGCTCTCGACTGGACGCGACCACCCCGTCAGTCCCAAGGTACTTCCTATTTTTATTTCGCGACCGATCAATTTCGCTATGAAGAAGTAGCACCGCCTTTACAGGGTATCCCCTCGTCAGGCCGGTTCCGGGAGATGCATCCCGCCGATATGAATGCCCTTGCGGTACGTCTCGGTTGGCTGCCGTCCTATCCTCAATGGACGGAAAATTCGTTGGCCGTGGTTAAAGAGGCGCGGGCCCAAGGAGCCCAAACTGCCTCCGAGATCGCCCGCTACGCAGCCGATTGCTTGGTAGATGGTCGACTACACTGGGCCATTGAACATCCTGATGATCTGCGGAATTTCCCTCGGGTGTTCTTTGTCTGGCGTTCGAATTTATTGGGGGCGAGCGGAAAAGGGCACGAATATTTTCTTAAGCACATGTTAGGGGCCACAGGCCACGTCTTGGGCAATGCGCAAGGGTCCTGGGATCCGGATAGCATTGAGTTGCCCTCCGATATTCCGGAAGGCAAAGTCGATCTCTTGATTGATATGGATTTTCGCATGACATCCAGTGGCCTCTATGCGGACATTGTCTTGCCCGCCGCCACGTGGTACGAAAAACATGATATTAGCAGCACCGATATGCATCCTTTTATCCATCCCTTTAATCCTGCGGTGGATCCCCTTTGGGAGACCAAGACGGATTGGGACGCGTTTCGGACGTTAGCCGACACGTTTTCCCGCATGGCGCAAGAATATCTGCCGGAAGTTGACGACTTGGTCATGGCTCCTTTGCAGCACGATACCCCAGGCGAAATGGCACAACCGGAGGGGAAAGTCCGCGACTGGCGCCATGGGGAATGTGCACCGGTCATGGGTCAAACGATGCCGGATTTGGTTCTTGTGCACCGCGATTATGCGCATGTACTCGACCAAATGACCACGTTGGGTCCGTTGGCGGAGAAGGGGTTGGTGACCAAAGGAATTCGCATCGAGGGTAAAGCGGCGGTGAAAGAACTATTAGAGCGCGTCGGGCCTTCAAGACGTCCGGGTCCGGGACAAGGGCGACCTGCCTTGTGGTTTGGACGCCAGGCTGCCGAAGCGATTTTGACCTGGTCGGGTGCCACCAATGGGCGCCGAGCCGTCGAAGAGTGGCGCGCGTTGGAAGAGACAACAGGGTTGGCCTTAATGGAGGCGATTCGCGGCCGGGAGGATACCAGTTATCATTTCGACGACTTGTCAGTCCAACCGCGTTTAGCCTTGCCGGCACCGGTGTGGTCGGGACTTGAAGGGGAAGGTCGCCGATATTCTCCGTTTACCGCCAACGTCGAGTATAAAATTCCGTGGCGAACTCTTACGGGGCGTCAACACTTTTATCTAGACCATGAAGTCATGCTGGATTATGGGGAAGGGTTGCCTACCTATCGCCCACCCAATCACTACCCCCCATTTGCGGTGACCGATCAGACGCCAGAATTTGATACAGCTCAGGCCGTGACGGTGCGTTACTTAACACCCCATCAAAAGTGGGGAATTCATTCAACGTATGCCGATACGCCACGCATGCTCTCACTGTTCCGGGGAGGGCAAACCGTCTGGATGAGCGTGGAAGACGCCTCTGCCATCCATATCCAAGATAATGACTGGATCGAGGTGTTTAATCGCAATGGCGCTATTGCAGCCCGTGCTGTCGTGTCCCATCGCATACCCCCAGGAATTGCCCTCATGTATCACGCCCAGGATCGCACCATCGGCGTTCCGAAAAGTCCTATCATTCAAGACCGTGGAGGGACTCATAACAGCGTCACGCGCGTCATGCCCAAAAATACCCACATGATTGGCGGTTATGCGCAATTAAGTTACGGATTCAATTATTACGGGCCCACTGGGCATCAACGCGATGTCCTGGCCTGGATTCGCCCGTTAAAGGAGGTCGATTGGCTTGAGGATTAAAGCCCAAATCGCAATGGTGATGAACTTGGACAAGTGTATCGGGTGCCACACCTGCAGTGTGAGCTGCAAGAATACTTGGACGAATCGCCCGGGAGCGGAATACATGTGGTTCAACAATGTGGAAACTCGCCCGGGTTCTGGTTATCCTCAAGAATGGGAAAATCAGGAGCGATATCGCGGAGGATGGGCGTTGGATCACGGCAAATTGAAGCTACGGGCTGGCGGAGCGATCACGAAACTTGCGCAGATCTTTTATAATCCGGATTTGCCCCTAATTGATGATTACTACGAACCATGGACCTACAATTATCACACGTTAGTGGATAGCCCACGGCGGACCCACCAGCCGGTGGCCCGTCCTTATTCCCTATTGACTGGCGAAGTGATGGAGAAGCCAGTTTGGGGCTCCAACTGGAATGATGACTTAGCCGGCGGACCCGAAATGGCGTCTCGCGACCCCAATTTGCGAGATATGGAAGCCCACATAGCCTTCGAATATGAGCAGACATTTATGATGTATTTGCCCCGAATTTGTGAACACTGCCTCAATCCGGCCTGCGTCGCGGCCTGTCCTTCGGGAGCCATCTATAAACGTGAAGAAGACGGAATTGTGCTCGTGGACCAAGAAGCCTGTCGGGGCTGGCGGTTTTGTGTCAGTGCCTGCCCCTATAAAAAAGTGTACTTTAATTGGAACACGCACAAAGCCGAAAAGTGTACCTTTTGTTACCCCCGCATTGAAGCGGGGCTGCCTACCGTGTGTTCGGAAACCTGCGTTGGACGGATCCGCTACTTGGGCCCGGTACTATACGATGCGGACCGCGTGAGGGAAGCCGCGTCGGTGACCAATCCGCAGGAACTCTATCATTGGCAATTGAAGATCTTTTTAAATCCCTATGATCCGGAAGTGATTGATGAAGCGCGGAAATCCGGAATCTCGGAGGCGTGGATTGAGGGTGCGCAACGGTCTCCGGTGTACAAAATGGCAGTAGAATGGCGGATTGCCTTGCCTTTGCACCCAGAATATCGGACCTTACCCATGGTATGGTACGTGCCCCCATTGAGCCCAATGATGAACCACCTAGCGAATGAAGAGCAGCTCAATGCCGACGGATATCTCACGGCGGTGGACGAAATGCGGATCCCCATGGAATACTTGGCATCCATTCTTACCGCGGGTGATGTGCAGCCCGTACGCCTGGCTTTGTTAAAGCTCATGGCGATACGCGCCACGATGCGCGAAAAGACGGTAGGGGGAAACTTGGAATCCAGTCGGCTTTTACGGGAAGCAGGGCTGTCCGTGACACAGGTAACAGATATGGTGCGAATGCTGGGGGTGGCCAAATACCAGGATCGTTATGTAATTCCGACAGGTAATCGCAATCTTGACGAGAATCTCGAGTATATGCAGGGAGCCTGCAGTCTGGAAGAAATCGCGCCACCAGAAGGTATTGTCTCCCCACTTCATCTCCGGATAGCCTCTGAGGAGACAAACCCATGACAGGACAAGAACAGTTGAGTTTAAAATTAATCGCGGGATTCCTGGATTACCCGGGCACGACCACATTTATGGAACGCTGGGAGATGCGTTATTCGCTTGCCGTAGAGTACTGCCCAGCGCTCGTGCCGGTGTTGGACGGATGGCGTCAAACAGGCTTCTCTCAGTTGGAAGAAATGTACGTAGCGTCCTTTGACCTTGTTGAGTCGGGATCTTTGTATCTTACAGCACATGAATTTGGTGACTCACGTGAGCGAGGTAATGCCCTGGCACAACTTGGCCAAATGGTGACGGATGCTGGATATGGGGTGGCTTTCGGTGAACTACCGGACTATTTGCCGTTATTGATTGAATTCTTAGCGATAGGACCTGGAGAGGCAGTCGGCACCCTTGCCCCTCGGATTGCCACAGTGGCTGGTCAAATACTGCAAACACTGGAGGAACATCACCCCTATCGCCCGCTGTTCGCGTTGC
>JAKADI010000016.1 GCA_021820675.1 Bacillota bacterium
AAGCGGTCGAAGAGTTGATCGTTGAGAACCACATCGTCTAAGACAATTGCTGGATCATTTCCGCCCAGTTCCAAGCTGACATTCTTAATATGCTGGGACGCTACCGCCATCAGCTCGCGCCCGGTTTCGGTACTCCCCGTAAAAGCAATCCGCCGCACTTCCGGATGAGAGGCTAATGCCATGCCCACACTTCGGCCATCACCAGTCACCCAATTTACCACACCCTCCGGCAACGCTTCCGCGAGAATACGTAAACATTGTCCCAGCGCTAAAGGGGAAAAACTAGCGGGCTTGACGACCACTGTATTTCCGGAAAGGATTGCCGGAATCACCATTAAGAAACCTAGCGTTAACGGCGAATTCCAAGGCACAATCACGGCCGTCACACCGATAGGGTCACGCGTATAGAGACTTGGGCCCCGGCGGCTCGGTTCGGTCCACTTCCAAGGAAACGTCTCTGCCAGGTCTGAATAATAACGGATGATGCGTACCGTGGTATGCACATTACGCAAAGACTCCTGATAGACTTTGCCGTGTTCCAGCGTTTGGATTTTCGCAATAACTTCCTGCTGTTCTTCGATTCGCTGAGCGGCGATTCGTAAGACCTCGGCTCGTTTAAATGGATCCCACCCCCGCCATTGCATGAAGGCCTTCCGAGCGGCCCGTACCGCTGAGCCCACCAGGTCCAACGGTGCCTGACCCAGCGTCCCAACAACATGGTCCAGATTAGCGGGATTTCGCACGACGATTTCCTGGCCGCAGTCCATCGGCTGATGGTCAATGTAACTCGGTAATACCATCACGTTGTTCCTCCGTTCCTGTTTAGTGGTCAATTGAACACGCCGGCTACATCAAATACCTCATATTCGTCCCGGGTATAGCCTAATAGTCCACAGATGATATCTGGGTTGTGTTCTCCTAGCAGTGGAGCATGATGGGTATATTGCGCGGGGGTGTCCATGAGATCTACCGGACACCCCGGCATCACTAAACCGGGTAAATATGGATGCTGCGTATCAATTAAAAACTTACGCACTTCCAGCTGCGGATCATGAGTCAAGTCTTCGCCGGTAGCCACTACACCAGCAGGGATACCGACCTTTTGGCACTGCTCCATGACAATCTTGGGATCCTGGGTGAGTGTCCACGCCGCTATTTGTTGGTCTAACGCCCCCTGATGGTCACGGCGTCCAGAAAATGTACGGAGATTTTGATCCGTCAGCCAGTCATCTCGTTCCATCAGACGACATAACGCTATCCACTGCGCGTCGCTTGTGACCGTAATCACGCACCATCGATCACTCCCTAAGCATGGATAACAACCATGTGGGGCGTACGCGGAATGGTGGTTCCCCATCGGGTTTGGATCATCATCGCCGTGTAACACGCTCATATAATAGGGAGCGAGCAGTGTTGCGGACATTTCCGCTTGAGATAAATCAATCCAGCACCCTTCGCCCGTAACATCTCGGCTTATTATGGCGGCCAAAACCAACGCGCCGACATGCGCACCGACCACATAATCGGGATACGACGTTTGAGATCCCACGGGTTCCGGCCCATCTTCTTGATTCCATAGGTACGTCAATCCCGATAGTGGCATAATGCTTGGCCCCCAAGTCACCCAGTGCCGATGGGGGCCTGTGCTTCCTAGCCCTGGTACGCTCACAACCACAAGTTTGGGGTAGTGCGTGCGGAGTTGTTCATGTCCCATGCCCAGTCGATCCATGACCCCGACACTGAAATTATCGATGACGGCGTCACAAACCTGCAGTAATCGGTCCACGATCGTATGGGCCAGCGGATGCTTCATATTTAAGGTCAAGCCCAGCTTGTTCTTATTATGGTCGGCAAATGGTCGCGAGGCTTCAATGTGCGAGGCGCTATCCCGGATCCGCCATCCATCGGGGCGCTGACGGGATTCGACCTTGATCACCTCGGCACCAAAATACGCAAGTTGTAATGTTCCATAGGGTCCTGCCGCAATATGACTAAAATCAAGAATGCGAACGTCGTCCAACGGTCCCATCACTTAGCCTCCTCAGTTTGTTCTAGATGACTGCAAGAGCCCGCAATCGGTCGAGATCAGCGACCGACAAGCCTAGCGTCTCGTGGTACAGGTGTTCATTATATTCGCCGGATTCCGGCAAGGGAGCGAGCGATCTTCGGTTACCGTCCACCATCCATGGCGATGTGAGATAGTCGTACTCCAATAACGGATTGCCCACAGTTTTTGCCACAAACCCTCGGGCTCGCACTTGTTCGTCCTGCAAATACTCGTTTAGGGTATTTACGGGCGCACAGGGAATTTTTCGCCGTTGGGCTTCCTTATAGAGGACCTGTTTCGTAAAATTCCCGGTCCACTTGCTCACTGCCGCATCAATCTCTTCCGCATGACGTCGCCGATACCGTGCATCCGCCCACTCCGTGCCGGCAAAAGCTGGCGGATTGCCCATCCATTCCATCAGCCTATCCCAAGCCCCTTGTTGGGCGGGGCTCACAAAAAAGTGCACCCATCCATCTTGGCAGGCATACACACGGCCTGGTGTGGCCACACGATGCTGGCTTCCCAATCGCGGCGTTGAGCGCCCCTCTCCCGTATAAGCCGAGATCAGGTTTTCTTGGGCCGCAAAACAGGCTTGGATGGATACATCAATAAATTGCCCGTGTCCGGTTCGCTGTTTAACACGCAATGCCGTCAATATCGCAAACGCCGCATGCGCCCCACCGATTATGGCCCCATGCGGTCCTGGCGCGCCAGTGGGAGGCCCTGCTGCCGATCCGCTCACTGCCATGAGACCCCCCATCGCAAAATTAACCAGTTCTGTGGCCAACCATTCGCTCCGTGGCCCAGACTGGCCGAACGGAGTAACGGCCGCCTGAATCAAACCCGGATTGTCTGATTGCAATGTGCCGTAATCCAGCTGCCACGCCACCAATTGCCCTGGTATGGTGCCGTCAAGAATCACGTCCGCGTGCTGTGCCAACTGCCTAAATAATGACTGGCCATCCGCCTGTCTGAGATCTAACGTAATGCTGTGCTTTCCCACGTGAAAATACGCAGCACTAGCGCTTTGCCCATGGAGAGGTCCGTGATGGATTATGGGCATCTCATGCCGTGATACATCCCCCGCAGGAGGCTCTACCAGCACAACCTCCGCCCCAAATTCGGCCAGCAAACGTCCACAATACATCACATTAGGATGAGCAATCTCTAATACCCGCAGGGTTCCGATCGTTAATCCAGCCATACTCTCACCTCCCCTGATAATTCGGCGGGCGTTTCTCACGAAACGCGCGGATTCCCTCTTCCGCATCCTCCGTGTGGCGATTACGTAGTGCGAATAGATTATCCTGCACGAGCGCGGCCGACAGCGTCATGTCCAATCCCCGGTATACTGATTCTTTAATGGTTCTAACGGCCAGTGGCCCGTTTTGGCAAATTTGGTTTCCCAATGCTATGGCCCGATCTAATAATTCGGCCGCGGGCACCACCGCTTGAACGAGGCCGATGCGATGAGCTTCCTCCGCCCCAATCGTTTCACCGGTAAACAACAGCCACAGCGCAGTGCCCAAGGGGATCGTACGCGGTAAGCGCTGGCATCCTCCCGTGCCGGGAATCAGGGATCGTTTAACCTCTGGAAATCCAAATTGAGCGTTTTCGGTAGCAATGCGGATGTCGCACGCGAGTGCCAACTCTAATCCCCCACCCAGCGTATATCCATTTACCGCCGCGATCACAGGCTTCCATAGTGTGATCGGATTATGCCCTGTGAGCCCTGGGGGTCGCCGTTGGCGGCCAACCGCTCGCGCTGCCACACTTAAATCGAGCCCCGTGGAAAATGCCTTTCCGGTACCCGTGATGATCAACACCCAAGCATCATCGTCAATTTCAAATTCTTGCAGATATTGCGATTGGGCCTCGACCCCTTCTGGTGTCAGGGCATTCAACTTGGCGGGGCGGTTAAGGGTCATAATTCTAAGATGCTCGCACGACTCCCATCGGATCTCTGACTCTAGTCCTATTTCTTCCGGTGCCATACGCAACTCCTCCTTTTGACTGATAGATCTTATTGAGGGCAAAAATAGGGTAGGGAAATGGTGTCATCTAGGGCCTCGAATAAAACCCTGACCGACATTCCAATTTCCACGGCTTCCGGTTCACACCCAACAATCCGCGAGGTCATCCGAGGGCCTTCTTCCAGATCGATAAGGGCTAACACATACGGGACCTCCTCCCGAAAGCTCGGCAACACACCGCTCCGTACCACTCCAAACGTATATACCCGTCCCTTCCCACTAACTGGAGTCCATTTGAATTGGTCTGACAAACATTCAGGGCAGACTGGACGCGGTCGAAATCGTAGTGTATGACACTCCGAGCACTCTTGCATTCTGAGTTCTTCCGCTCGGCACCCTTCCCAAAAAACTTCTGAATCTTCATCTGGTCTTGGTAGTGGACGTTTCGTATTCATCACGATATCTCCTCCTGGTTTTTTCAAAACTGCCGAAAGAACTCGGACTAGCTACGCTGTGATGGTCTGGACCCGACCCAATAACAGTCCATATGACAACCCAGCCCCGACTTGGATCACCGCGGCCACCAACAGGGGCCCCATAAATGAATGAGTCATAGTCAACAAAATGCCAGTAACAATTGGGGCCACTATCCCTCCCAGTCCCGCTGCGGTATTCATAATCCCACCGACTTGGCCTGCCGCATTGAGGGGCGCAATATCGGCGCCAGTGGCCCAACACATAGATCCACCTGCCGTACTAAAGGCCTCGGCTATCGCAAGAAAGATCGCGGCGAGTACCGCGTTGTGAATAATCGCTGCCAAGACCATGCTCGTACCCAATACGGCTGTTGGCACCAGCACCCATTTGCGTGCGGCTGTCAGCGAATATCCCTTCGCGAGGATGCGCCCCGAAATCCAGCCGACAAACGGTTTCCCAACAAGACCCGCTAGGAACACGAGCCCCGTGAAAATACCACTTTTGAGAATGCTAAAATGAAAGTGCAACACGAAATAGGTGGGCAACCAGGTCAAAAACAGATAGAGGCTGTAATTACTGCCAAAGTAACCAATCGTAAGAGCCCAGACATTCCTTTCCTGCAGCAGCCGTCGCATCCCGCCCGAGAATGGTGTTGATGGAGCCTTCGGGTTGCCAGCCTTCTGCTTATCTCGATAGGTAACCCACCATAAAATCCCCACCAATGCCGACAGGATGCCCGTCACGATAAACATTAACCGCCAACCATACGCCGCGATCAAAGCTCCAGACAGCGCCGCACCTACAAAACTTCCCACCGGTAAACCCATCCCAATAATCCCCATCATGAGTGCACGTTCTCGTTCGTGAAACCATCGTTTAAGGAACGGGATCAAGCCGGGATACATCGGGGATTCGGCCACCCCCAGGCCCCCCCGTACTAGCCCCAGACCGAAGGGCGTGCCTGCGGCAGCCGTAAGTGCCGAGAAAATGCCCCAAAACCAGAACATACCCGTAAAGGTCTTCCGTATTCCCAATCGGTCAATCAAATAACCCGACGGTATTTGAAGGATGGTGTAGCTCCAAAAGAAGGTCGATAAGACCACTCCCATTTCCGCGTGTGACATATGCATCTGTTTAGTAATCAACGGAGCCGCAACGGAAAGATTAACGCGATCGATGAATGTCACCATAATCCCTAAAAAAGCCAACACTAATACCCAATATCGGTAACCCGATCGCTGTTCTTGAACGTCGACCCCATCGCCACTCGAGGCCTTTGAGCCCACGGCATTCGCCATTGGTAATCCTCCTTATCTTTACTCATCTACTGAGTGCCTCACGATCAACCTTTTAAGGCTCGTCCCGACTAAGAATCAGCGTGCCATGGGTACTCATTTGACCCCCATGACCGGATACGAGTGCCCGCCGAGCACCAGGCACCTGCCGCTTAGGCTCTACCTCTCCTCCCCGCAACTGACGTACTCCTTCCACCACATGCAACATGCCTTCTACATGGCCTTGAGATAATAGTCCGCCATGTGTGTTAACCGGCAATCGTCCACCAATTTCGATTTGTCCATCCTGCACAAACTCCGCGCCTTCTCCTTTTTCACAAAATCCATAGTCCTCCAATTCTGATAACACGACATACGTAAAACAGTCATATAGTTCCGCAACGTCGATATCTTTGGGCGTAATCCCGGCCCGTCGAAATGCATCGGGTCCCGATATATGGGCCCCCAACCGCGTCGCATCCGCATGTTGGTCCGAAATAAAGCGATGCGGATGAAATTGCCCGTAGCCAGCGATGTAAATTGGAGCTTTCCGGAGATCTTTAGCACGGTCAGCGCTCGTTACAATGAACGCCCCAGCTCCGTCACTAACCTGGCAACAGTCGAGTAGACGGAATGGTTCAACCACCCACCGAGAGGCCCAGTAGTCGTCTAACGTCATCGGCTCACGGCGCTGAGCATTAGCATTGAGAGAAGCATGTTTCCGCATGGCCATCGCAATGTTCCCGAAGGCTACATTGGGTGTGCCATATTCGTACATGTGTCGCTGGGCAGCCATGGCATGCACGGCGATCGCACCGGGATGCCCAAAAGGTCGGTCGAATTCATCAAATCCCCGGTCCACGGGCGGTGTATGGCGGGGCCGTGTGGGCCCAGTTTGCTGCTTTTGCGCATGAATGCATAAGACGGTTTCACATAACCCCGCGTCGATGGCTGCCATCGCTTGTTGCGCCATACAGACAGAAGTGGCCCCACCCAGTTCCATTACGGTGGTATACCGCGGTTGAATGCCTAATAACGTGGCAACTTCTAAGCTGTAAATGAAGGTTCCCCCCATCTGCGACGTAAGCACTCCATCAATCTCCTTGTGATTCATCCCGGCGTCTTCGATCGCGCGTTTGGCCGCCAATAGCGCGAGACCGGTTTTGCTCCATTCCGGCACCTTACCTACCGGGGTCTCCCCAACACCCACGATGGCATACGTTCCATTCATCACAATCCCCCCTAATTCCACACGGATTCTACTGCCGCACTGATAGCGCCGGTGCGAATCAACTGCACGACTGACTCGATATCGTCTTCTAATTCTCGGTCGCGATCGACAAAACGGCTGACCTTGCGAACTAGCTCATATACCGGACGCGTGGCACCGAGCTTGTCGACTCCACGTAGATCTGCGGCTTGGCAGAGACCTATCAAATGGACAGCCAGCGCGTCTTCCACTAAGTGAATGACGTCGCGTGTTTTACGCGACGACGTGGCGCCCATACTGACCTTGTCCTGGTTATGCGCCGCAGTGGATCGGGAAAATACGCTCATCGGCATACAGGCTTGAAGCGCTTCCGCAGTCAGCGCCGACATCAGTAGTTGCATGCCCTTAAATCCGTGATACACCCCTTTATCAGGATGATCGTCGGCGAGAGGCACAATAAGGCCCGGTGTCAATCCCTGATTAAACTTGTCGTCGACCAATAAAGCAAATTGCCGATCAATAAGATCGCAGACACTAGCCACGGCCGTTCGCAAACTGTCCATCGCTAACGACATATGCCCTCCCGTGAAATTGCCTCCGCTGTGTACCGTCCCGGTTGCGACATCGTATAAAGGATTGTCGTTGCTAGAGTTGAGTTCCGTTTCTACCCACCCTTTAACCCATTGGCACGTATCGTAGAGCATCCCGTTGAAATGCGGTGCACACCGTAATGAATACTTGTCTTGGATCCGGACCGATAGCAAACGGAACCCTTCCTTCATCACACCGAGTCCGCTCACGACATCTTGATAATTCCTGGCGAGTTGGCTTCCTTCTAATAATCGCCCCAAATGCTGGCTCGCTTGCTGCAATCCCGCATGCGTTTTGTGTTCCGACAAAAATGGATCAAACGGCCCATCGATGCCCAAGAGAACCTCCACAGCCAATGCCGTGCAGATATCGACCACTCTGGCAATCTCCATGGCATCCACCACGGCCAACGCGGCCAAGCCTGTCATAAATTGCGTCCCGTTGGTCATGGCGAGTCCCTCTTTGGGCTCCAACGTAAGCGGTTCTAGTCCGATATCCTCCAGTGCAACTTGCGAAGCCACCAATTCGTTGCGATAGTAAGCGGATCGATCGCCCATTAATGTCGCGGCAATGTATGACCCGGGAATGAGGTCCCCGCTGGCCCCCACGGATCCAATTTCCCGAATCGCAGGGGTCACCCCCTCGTTCAACAGGGTGAGGAGATTTTCCACTAGTTTCAATCGTACCCCAGAATTCCCACGTGCTAAGCAGTTGGTTCGGGCGAGCACCACGGCTCGCGCTTCATCAGGAGGCAAATATGGCCCGCGTCCGCACCCATTTTTACGGATCTGCGCCTCGGGTAATCGGGCAGCGCGATCGCGCCCCACTTGACGATTGACTGAATCTCCGAATCCCGTGGTGACGCCATACACTGGACGTCCCGCTCCGATAAGTTTCTGATTCAATGTATAACTTCCAATAATACGCTCCGCAGTCTGGCCATCGGTATCGAGGGCCACGCTAGTACCGTGTCGGGCGACACGGGCAACATCGTCCACGGTAACCGAATATCCGTCCACTACCACCACATCATGCTCTCTCGAAGTGTCCTTCTCCATTTACTGATACCTCCTCATAGTCTCGACAAGCTTGCTTCTTCTAAGTAGGTAAGTCACCACTCGCCATCGTTTTTTCTTTGTTGCACCCCCTCGCTCGCTCTACATTCTCGATCACTTTTTCGCTTTTTTTTGTGGAGGAGGACTTGAGCGGCCTAAGTTTTTTGTTGGCCGTCCCCGTCGCCCGGTTAAGGCGTGATCGAACGCTTAATTTTCAGCGAGGTTCGGTCTCCACACGCCAAACGCCATTCCCATTCCGGTTCCCGCCGGCGACCGATAAGCCGGAATATAGTCAATTACGTCAAACGTATGGTCGTGAAGCGCCGCCCCCACGCACACCCAATTTCGAATCTCCGAAGTGCCGGACATCATTGCTTCTTCCGGCAGGGTTTGGAGCACGGCGGTATCATGATCTCGCAGGGCACCCAATACTCGGCGATCGAGGTCTTCGTCGACGACAAAATGACTCAGTCCTCCAGAGGCAATCAGGGCCACTCGCTCGCACCCAGTCCATCGGTCAATCGCTTGGCGTACACCTTGACCTAACCGCCAACATTGCGCGACCGTGGGTTGATTAGGGGGATAGTACGTATTGAGAAAAATCGGGACCATCGGGATAATCTCTTGCCCCATAAGTCGCCGACGTACGAAAGTGTAGGCATGCCCCAGAGTGCGAGCGGGTGGTTGGCGTGTAAACCACGTTACATCAATTCCTCCTGTTGTTAGGCTCCTAACGATAAATTCTGCCAGGCCATTATCAGTTGGGTAGGCTTCCCGCCGATTTCCGTGGCGCGCCCAATACGCGGGCCAAATGGCTGGATGGTAGGCATCCAGCCCTGGGGGGATATCGTCCAGATGGTCCCCTCCAAAGATCGCCACCGCGGGACGCAAGTCGGCCGAAAAAATCTCGTCCTGATCGTCCCCAATCACCACTACCACGTCTGGCTTAACCACCCGGAGAGCATCTGCCAAGGCCCAAATCCCTCGCTGGCACCGTTCGTATTTTTGCCTCCAACAATCAAAGGTTAACTCAGATGACAATGAGTGACCCCGTTCAGCAAGAAGTACGTCATACGGAATGTCATTGTTACGGCGGTCGCGTTCCGCGTGCACAATCCATTGCTCTGCAGGGGTGCTACATTGTGGGCTATGCGACGTGCCTATCCCGAGTACAATCTGTGCCATAGGGGTCCGCCCTCCTTTGTCCGTTTACTCAATGGCTGATTCCTCGTCATAGCGAACACCAAGCTTTTTTAGTAAGGGCCGCAATTGGTAAAAATCAACACTTAATTCCCCTCGGCGGATTTTGGCCCGGGTATCTTCTTCTTTGGCCGCGCGTTGCGTGGCCAAAGCACGCACTTGATCCACGGCACCTCTGTCTATCACAACAATTCCGTCGTCATCAGCTACCACAAAATCGCCCGGATTAACCGTCACGCCTCCCGCGACAATCGGTACATTGACCCAGCCGGCGGAAGCCTTAACGGTACCTGCGGCGCTTACGTGCCGGGACCACACCGGAAATTCCATAGCCCTTAAACGGGCCGTATCTCGGACACCAGTTTCCAACACTGCCCCAACCACTCCGCGAGCACGACAGGCTTCTGCTAACAGTTCGCCGAATGCTCCATGCGACGACGGAGCCAACGTGGCCACAACCAAGATATCTCCCGGTTGGCACGCCGCGATTGCCGCATGGATCATCAGGTTATCGCCTGCTGGACACAATACCGTTATGGCCGGCCCCGCAACACATATCCCCTGTTGGATTGGCCGCAACTCCGACGCCCACAGTCCGCGCTTGGCTTGCGACTCCGCTAAGGTGGCGACACCAAATTCCTTAAGTGCTTTCGCGGTCATCACGTCGTCGCCACTCCG
The DNA here is from genome assembly GCA_021820675.1 of Bacillota bacterium. Taxonomy (GTDB): domain Bacteria; phylum Bacillota; class Sulfobacillia; order Sulfobacillales; family Sulfobacillaceae; genus Sulfobacillus. Next base: position 10,506 of record JAKADI010000016.1, read on the forward strand.
CATAATCGTCAACTTCACTGAATACGGATTCATCGCAACTCCCCCCCCACCAATGGATATGATCGTACGAAGGCCTCAGCGTACCGATACGTTCCCTTACCCGATATCCTCCGGGCATGATTTCCGCGAATCGCTGCACGCATGGCATAATATTCGATGAGGTGTTGCTGAGTTTGAAAGCATTCCATTGCAGCCCGCTTCTTTTCGAAGACGTCGGTTATATCGACAATGATATCAGGATGAAACTGAGACAGTTCCGATTGATGATGTTCGAAGCCAAACAATGCCGGTTGCTTACACACGGGGAGGATCGGCAACACCCCATGGGCTATAGATAATACCGATGCGCGGTGGACCGCGACAGCCGTAGCCTCGTGATCAGGATTAAACGGGTCATGAGGGCCATGGGTTAATATCGTGGAAGGACGCCACTCCCGCAAATATTCCACGAGACATAAAACGCGGTCATTTGAAAATTGTAGTGGATAATCATCCCAATCCAAAAACAATATGGGTGCACCCAAAATGTCTGCCGCTCGCTGGCTTTCCTCTCTGCGATGCGCTTTAATAGAATCCAGCGTACCGCCGTGTTTCCAGAGTTCTGCAGATTCTCCTCGCTCGCCATAACTTAAAGCAACGATTTGGACCGTTTTTCCCTGTTGTACGTAGCTCGCAATAGTCCCCCCGCTACGCCAGACATAATCCGCCGCATGTGCACTAATAACCACCAAGTCTGTCACCATTGTCCTCACTCCCCATATAAAGGTATTGGGCTTGGACCTGCTTCTTTAGGAAGTAAGTCCCACGGACTTCGGTGAGGGCCTTGGCCATGGTTCTCACCGAAGCCGGGCCCGATCTGGATATATCTGTCTTGCTTTTCAAGACCCAGTCCCAGCCGATGATTCTGGATCTGACCCGGACAACTGCTGCACATCGCCCCTGTCTCGAGGGGTACCCATACGGGCTGCTGACCCGTAGTCAACTTTTACCGCGGGTCGGTCACATTCTTTATTGCAACAATGTTTTCGGATTGGTGC
>JAKADI010000017.1 GCA_021820675.1 Bacillota bacterium
GGAGCGACTCCAATCAGAATCAGGGGAATCCCCAGCCATAGACCACCCCACCGGTCCACCATAGGGGACCGAGTCAGCTGTAAATCCGGGCCTGATTCTGTCCCAAAGCGCGCCCTGGCCAAAATTCTCAACCAGGTTGCGGCCATAATTAAGAGACCGGGAATGACAAGATAGAGGGTCATGGGATCATGAGTCATGACCATCAACACCACCCCCAGTTCGCCGGGGAAGAGCGCCAATCCGGGAATCCCCATATAGGCCAAGGCGGCAATGGTCAGCCAGGTCACCAGCGCCGGGTCCTGGCGATACAAGCCGCTTAGCTCATCGAGTTTGCGGCTGCCTCGAAGACTGCTCACACGGCCCGCGATCCAAAACAGCAAAGGCGAAGCCAAACCGTGCCCGATCATCACCAGCACCGCGGCCTGGTTGCCGGCAGGCGTCCCTAAGGACAGCGCGATCATCACGTAGCCCATCGACGCAATCGAGCTTTGCGCCACCGTTTGCTTCAAATCGTGCTGAGCTAACGCCAACAGACTCCCCATCAGCAACGTCATAGCCCCCCACCAGGCCAGGAGCGGCGATGCCTGGTGCACCGCTCCCCTCAACATTCCCGAGAACAGCAAAAAGCCATAGGGCGCCACTTTCAGCGCCACTCCGGACAGATACATGGACGCAGGGGTCGATGCTTCCCCATGGGTTTTGGGAAGCCACACATAAAAGGGCCATAACGGCGTCTTGATGGCCCAGGTCACCAGCAATAAGGTGTACACACCCCATTGCAGCGAGAGCGGAAGGTGCCCGGAATGAAAATTGGTCACCTGATGGACAACCAGAGTCAGGACCGCCGACAGCAGCAACATCCCCGCCACAGCCGAAAATCCTAGAAAATAAAAAGCCGCCACTCGTCTTTTGTCCCCACCGTCTTTGCGCACGAGCAAGAAAAACGGCAAAACCGCCATTTCAAATCCCAGAAAATAGAGCAGAATATTCTGACTCAAAAAGGCTAGACTAACACCCCAATAAGCCAAGACCAACCAAAAGATCGACCCTTTCGAAGCCTCCCGGCCAGCCCAGGCGCTGCTGAGCAATACCAACGCGTTCAGCCACAATAAGGGCCGGTTATAGGGCGTCACGCCTAAAGCAAAATTCAAGCCAATTTGTGGCCACCACTGCAGATCTATCCCCTGACCGGGAGACAGTCCCCCCAGCGCCACCAACAAATCCAAGAGCGCCACGCCGACAAAGGCGCGGTGCTGCCAGGTATGAGGAATCCACGGCAAAACGATCATAAATATACAGGGAATGAGCAGTAGTGCCAGCATGGGGAACCCCCTTTCCATCATCTGAGTTCTTCTGAATTCTTCGCAATCTTGGATCCGGCCTCTGCCGGCCGGGTTTTAGGGATGCATGTTCCAAATCAGGAACAGGACCACCACGATACCGGAAATCAACACGTAGCGTTCGGCCCGTCCCGATGCCCCCAGTTGTACGACCCGGGTAACCCACCCCAGAACGATACGAGTATCCCATAGCCCATCGGACAACGCCTGATCGAACCGGCCAATCGTGCGCCCCGTTATTTTCACGGCCTGCCATGCCGCTAGGAAAATCTTCCCCGAAAACATCTGGAAAGGCTTGGCCCACACTGCCCCCAGCCCCACACCGATTCCCACCACCACCAAACTCGGCCAGGAGTTCTGCAAGGGAATTGCCATTAAAGACACCCAGGGGTGCCAGAAGAAATTCAGGACCACCAAAAAGCTGAGCCATACCGCCGGAAGGAGCATCCAGGAAGCGGACCGCGTCCGGTCCGCTTCCGGCTGGCCTATGAAGGACTGGAACAGCCGGGCGCTATAGGCGCCGCCCAGAAGCGACAACATCAAATCGATCCCCAGGCTTGCCATGGAGCCTCGCGAAATATGATAAAGAGCCTCTTTGGCCACGTATCCCCCCGTTGGAGGCAACCCGCTGACCCCTAAGACGCCACTCGCCAACAAAACCCCAATCTCCCATCGGCCCAAGCTGCCTCTCAATTTGGACAGAGCGCCCGAGCCGGCACGGTGGCTCGCTATCCCGGTGACAAAGAAGAGGAGCGCCTTATAAAAGGCATGTGCCACCAATAGGGCCCAGGCGACTCGCCAAGAACCGAGGCCGATGGCCAAAATCATCATTCCCAACTGACTGACCGTGGAAAACGCTAAAAGCCTTTTCGCTTCCTGAGCCCCTAAGGCGCCCCACGCCGCTAAAATGGCCGTACTGCCGCCCAAGAGGATTAAAGCCAATAAAATATGGGGCGTGCGCTCGAGAAGGGGGCTGTAACGAATCAGCAAATAAGGGCCGGCGGCCACCATTGTCGCCGCATGGATGAGAGCGCTGGCCGGAGTCGGTCCGGCCATAGCGTCCAATAACCAGGACGCATTGGGTCCTTGTGCCGATTTGGCCGCTACCGCGATCAATAGAGCCCAGGCGATGAATCCGCTTCCGTGCGTGTTTAGCGCATTCAAGGAGTCCTGATGGTGTGCCACGGCTAAGACGACAGCTAATAAAAAGAAGACATCCCCGATTCGCGTCACCAACATCGCCTTGGACGCGGCATAACGTGCCAGGGGTTGGGAACGGAAATATCCCACCAGCAAGTAGGAACCGACGCCCATAAACTCCCAGCCCACGAACTGGGTAAACAAATTTTGGCCAAAGACCATGAGCAGCATGGCTCCTGTAAATCCCAGCAAGACCGATTGAAAATAACCTTGACGGGGATCGTGGGCGAAATATCCTAAGGAATATAATTGGGCACACAGATTGATCAGAGCCGTGAGCACCGCCATCCAGTCGGCGAGAGACGCGGTGCCCAGGCGAATGGTGATGTCATACCCCGTGAGGTTTAAAAAGCTCCAGTGTCCTTGCCAAAAAGGTCCGGCCGCAATGACGGCACAGCCCGCGAGGAGGCCCAAAGATGCCAGCACCATCACCCCGGGAAGCCATTTCGCGCGGGCGGCACTTCCCGCCAAGCCCAAGATCAAAGGCATCAGGATCACATACGCCGGCATCCTACTCCCCTCCATCCCTTAACGATGTAAACGCCCTCACATCAATGGTCCGGTGACGATGTGCCAGGCGCAGCACAATGGATAGACCCAAGGTCGCCTCCGCTGCCGCGACCACGATGCTAAAAAGAATAAAGACCGCCACGTGCTGGCTGAGAAGTCTTTGATCGACAGCCAATAAGGCCACCCAATTGCCCGCAGCCAAAAGTATTTCGACGCCCATAAAGAGCAAGAGAGCTTGACGATGTCTGATCATGACCAGAAAACCAATGCAGGCTAGCGCCAGAGCCGGGGCATAGATCATGATCTCCCCTCCTCACTTTGGGCTTGCGCAATCGCTAAAACCGCCGCTAAGGCCAGCAGTAAAAGCACGCCCAACACCTCCAAAGGCAGTCCTTGCCGCATCAACAGCCATTGACCCAGCTGGCGCCCGGATATCTGGGGAGCATGGGCGGGATAGGTGCGGGCGGCCAGATACCCCGAGAGGGGCACAAGCAACCACACGGCGCGCCAGGGCCAGGATATCGAGGGAAGGGACTGGCCGGAAGGGGTCAGCATGACCACAAAGAGCACCATAACAAGCACCCCGCCGCCATAAACCAAAATTTGAATGCCCGCGAGCATAGGGCTGTGCAATTCCCAAAACAGGAATCCGAGCCCGATCATGGCTGCCGTAAGCAGAAATCCCGCAATTAAGGGACGGCGAGCCAATAAAACACCAATGCCGCACGCTACGGTAAGGGCGCTGGTGATTCCGTAGATAACGGCCACTGCACTCACAACCTCTCCCCCCTCTCGAAGCTCAGATCATCCAAGTGCCACATCAGATCATCATGATTGGCTCCGGCAACCTCGAATTCGGGTCCCATGAGCAAGCAGTGAGGAGGGCAGACTTCGACGCACAAATTGCAAAACATGCACAGATTGTAATCAATGTCGAACTGCTCTAAGACAAAACGCCGGTCTTCCCCCCGGTATCCTTTAATCGTGACGCATTGCACGGGACAGACACGGTCACAAGCGTGGCACACCACACACTCGTTTTCCACCAAACGATGAACGCCGCGAAATCTCGGGGGCGTGTAAGCCCGCTGCTCCGGATAAGGGCGGGTCACCGGTCGCCTTAAAAGATGGGTTCCGGTCACTTTCAAACCATTAATCAAACCGCGACCGATTTGTTTCACACGCACCACAGGTTCCTCCTTGCTTTTTTATTACCGCCCCGTGCTTCTCAGACACGCCTTTTTAGGGCATCTTCAACACGGCATGCAGCACCGTCAAGAACCATTAGAGATTCCAGGCCACAATCCAAATCAAATTGAGTGAAGTCAAGGGAATGAGAATCTTCCAGCCTAGAGCCATCAGCTGGTCGGCGCGAATACGGGGCATAGTGGCGCGAAGCCAGATAATGATTGAGACCACCGCCATAATCTTCAGCGCAATCATCCAGGCCGCTCCGCCCCCTAAAAAGACTACAGCCATCAACCAACTAAGCAGCAGCAGGTGCGCGTATTCGGACACGACAAAGAGCGCAAAGCGGACACCGCTATATTCCACATGATAGCCCGCCACCAACTCCGATTCGGCTTCCGACAAATCGAACGGCGGACGGTGAGCCTCAGCCATCGCCGCGATAAAAAAGCCAATGGCCCCAAGCGGCTGAGTCAAAAGATACGGCAATGGGTGCTGAGAGGAGGCGATGACCGAGAGATTTAAGGAACCTGCGGCCATCGCCGGACCAATGAGGGCCAAGGTTAAGGGCACTTCATAACTCACCATTTGGGCGCTTGCCCGAAGCCCTCCCAACAGTGCGTACTTGCTGTGTGATCCCATCGCCGCCGCCAAAATCGACAGCACCTCAAGACTTAACACCGCCGTCAGATACAAAATCCCGATGTTTAGCCCGGGATCGATTTGAGGAAGGGCCGCAAAGGCTACGAACACGGGTGAAAAGGCCATCACCGGGGCCAGCCGGAAGAGCCAGGGGTGGGCCGTCTTGGGCATGGTGTCCGTTTTCGACAACAGTTTGATGATATCGGCCAACGACTGCCACAACCCTTGCGGCCCTACCCGATTGGGGCCCATACGCACTTGGAGGCGCGCCAAAAGGCGTCTTTCATACCACAGCAAAAAGGCCGCAATCCCGGGAATGACCATGCCCACCAGGACCGCGATAATAAGTGTTTTCACCGATCGACCTCCCCCAGCACAATATCCACACTTCCCAAAATAGCGATTGCATCGGAAACCATACTGCCCACCAACAGCTGAGAGAGAGCCTGCAAATTGAAAAGACTGGGGGGGCGAATCTTCATCCGTTTAGCATGAACACTGCCGTCGCCCACCAGATAAACCCCCAATTCACCCCGGGGTCCCTCCACGGCAAAATACGTCTCTTGATCAGGAAATTTGATGTTCTTGGGAACCTTGGCATTGAGTGGGCCCTGGGGGATGAGATCTAAGAAAATTTCCAACAGATCCAAAGACACCGCCATTTCGTCCATGCGCACAACATAGCGGGCCCACGTGTCCCCCGCTTCTTGGGTCACGACAGGTGTGCTCACATCCCGGTAAATACCGTAGGGCCGATTGCGGCGCAGGTCCCACGAAACCCCGCTGGCCCGGAGCATCGGCCCGCCCAGTCCGTAGCGGATCGCGGTAGACCCGCTGATGATCCCAATTTTTTCTACGCGCTTGCGAAAAATCGCGTTATCATCAATAAGCATCCGGTATTCCTTCAGGCGTTGGCGAAAATAGGGCACGCCGGCTCCAAGCTTTTTCAACCAGGTCTCGTCGGCATCATGCGTCATCCCGCCGAAGCGTAAGTAGGAATAGGTCAAACGGGCTCCTGTGAGTTCCATGAGCAGATCCAAAATCATTTCCCGTTCCCGAAATGTATACAGAAAGGGTGATAGAGCCCCCACATCCAGCAAAAAGGTGCCGAGCCACAAAAGATGGCTGGCCAAGCGGTTGAGTTCCATCACAATGCCGCGCAACACTTGTGCCCTTTTGGGCGCCTCAATGCCCAAAAGGGCTTCCCCGGCCCCGATATATGCCATTTCATCAAACATGGCAGCCAAGTAATCCCAGCGGTCGGGATAGGGTTGATACTGCACCGCCGTCCGGCGTTCGGCCAATTTCTCGAAGCCCCGGTGAAGGTAGCCCATATGGGGGGTGACACCCACAATCATTTCTCCCCGCAAATCCAACACCATCCGGAAGACCCCGTGGGTGCTGGGATGCTGCGGACCTAAATTGAGGACTAATTCCTCCTGGGTCACGCTCTCTTTATGGGGTAATTGGGTTTTCACGGCCTCTCACCTCCCGTTTCGGTGTAGCTCTTCCGCAAGGGATGACCGCTAAAATCATCCGGCAATAGCAGACGCCGCATGTCGGGATGACCGTCATAAATCACGCCAAACAGGTCATACACTTCGCGTTCTTGGAAGACCAATCCGGGGACCCAGGGGGTTAATGAAGGGACCTGCGGATCGTCATAACTCAGCGGGATCTTCAACATCCGCTCCCCCGGCTCCGCCTCGTGGAGATGGCGAAGAATATACGTTAATTCGAGATGATCCCCGTGGTCGACAGCGGTATGGACCACCGGATAGACATAGCCCGCGGCCAAATAACGGCGGACCACCTCAATCAATTGATCAGCTCCGATACGCTCTTTGGTCATGCGGATCCCTCCGGCCAAAACGGGTAGGCGCGCGGGGCGGAATCGACCCGCTCGGGAGGGACGGCAGGTTTGCCGGTGATCTTTTCTTGCAGCTGAAAAATCCCCCACATCAACGCTTCGGGCCGCGGCGGACAGCCCGGCACATACACGTCTACCGGTACAATTTGGTCCACCCCTTTGACGACACTGTAGACGTCGAAGAATGGCCCTCCGGACGTTGCGCAAGCTCCCATGCTTATAACGTAGCGAGGTGATGGCATCTGTTCATAGAGCCGTTTTAACACCGGTGCCATCTTATACGTCACCGTTCCGGAAACAATCATCACATCGGCTTGTCTGGGACTGGCTCGAAACACCATGCCAAAGCGATCGATATCGTAGTTGGAGGACCCGGTGGTCATCATTTCAATAGCGCAACAGGCCAAACCAAACGACATCGGCCACAGGGATGACTTCCGGGCCCATGCCACCAAGTCATCAAGCGCCGCTAGCATCACCTGTTGTTTGAGGTTTTTTTCCGCATCCATCTCGGCCATCCTCTTTACTTCCACCGCAATGCCCCCTTTTTCCATGCGCAAACCAACCCCAATAGCAACATCCCCACAAAAGCCATCGCTTGCAGTCCTAAAAAGGGGGGAATCCGATGAAAAGCATCCGCCCAAGGGAACAACACCGCGGTTTCCGCATCAAACAGCACAAAAATCAAAGCGTAAGAATAGTAACGCAGAAATTGCGGCTGCCAGGTATCCCCTTGAGCCTCGATACCGGATTCATAAACATCATCCATAGCTCCCTGATGAGGCGCCCGAGACCGCAACATCCGCCCCATCCGCTCCATCGAAAAGGGAATGAACAGACCCAAGGCCAAATACATGACAATAATCCGGTCGATCACGTCACTATCCCTCCTAAATGGCTCATTTCGAATCTTTCCGCCTGTTATCTGGCATAGACAAAGCGGCATCCTCATCCCTAAGCTCTTAAGGAGTAGTTCTTTTTGGCTACTCCTGTATCTCTCTATTTATGCGATAAGTTTACCTTTACAGCTAACTCGCTTCAGATAAAATCCAGCGATGAACAAAATATTTTTCTCAAGTTGCACAATTCTTACTTGACTTTCTTGCTGGTTATTTTACTATATATCATAACCATTTGGCTAGTTCTTTTTGATTAGTTCTAATTTGCAGATAGCCAAATTTGGTCTGCAGGATTCTGTGGCGGATGCCGCTTTGAATCCTTTTGGCAGTATCGCCCAAATACTTCCATAGGCGGCTATAGGGTGCCAAAAAGACTTTCCGCCACCGGTACCATTCCTAGGGGGCATCCCTCATGTTTCAGCCGGGAAGTGTGCGTGTTGGGATCTGGAGTTCGCAAAGTGCCGGTAATGTCGAAAAGATGAACGAATGTGGGAGGTGGTTACATGCTCGAATCCCGTGACAAGAATACGCCGAACCCGAATAAGAAATTTGACCTGGGGTTCCTGGGCATTGGAGGGGTATTGGCGGCATTGCTGGTGTTAGGAATAGACACCCACACCCCGGATTTGATATCGGTCGATGTGATGACGATAGCCCTGTGGCTCAGCGTGGCGGGTGCCATGGTTATTAGCCGTTTTAATCAAGGGAGATGGGAATAATGGCGACACCGCAACGAGAAATTCCGAGAACATCCCCATATTCGAAACCGTTTTATAAATGGTTGGATCGTTTAGCACCCGTAGGTCTGGCACTGTTTATGATGGCCGTATTCGTTGACTATTCCTGGTGGATGATCAAATCCCCGCAGCATTTGGCCAGTTGGCGTACCCTAATCTTCTTTGCTATCTGGATTCCTACCACGCTGTTCTACATCATTATGGCGATCAAGGATATTGCGCAAAACTGGAACGGCCGGTGGGAATTCGCTGGACCTAAGGCCCGAAATCGTTTGGCCGACACCGTAGGAGCCCAGAAGGCCGGCATGCAGCAGGATTTCTTCCGATCTGTGACCGGAAAACGCTATGACTTAACCCAAAACGCCTTTTTCCGATGGCTGTTTCACCGGCGTTGGTACCAGTTTGCCGTTCAATTGCCCAATGTGATCATTTTCAATATCGTGATCATTGCCGGATTGGTCGGCGTGGTGAATCCCAACCGCAACTTTGCCACCGTCATCACCTGGTATGTATGGTTTGGTGTCCTGTTCGTCTTGATGATCGGCGTTGGCCGGGCCTGGTGCCTCATTTGTCCCTTTAGCGCCCAGGCAGAATGGGTGCAGCGTCTGGGTCTATTTGGCAAAGGCAAAAAGCTTCTGACGTTGGGCCTCAAATGGCCCCAAAAGTACTCGACTTTGCTCATCTCGGTGTTCTTCTTCCTGGGCTTAACCTGGGCCGAAGAGTTTTACAACGTGGCGGGCCCGGGAAAACCGGCCTTCACCTCCATGTTGGTGGCCGGGATCATCATGTGGGATCTCTTTTATGCCCTCACCTTCGAACGCCGCTCATTCTGCCATTACGGCTGTCCTTTAAATGGCGTCATCGGCGTTGTCTCGGCTGTCGCCCCGTTTGAAGGATTTCGCGCGAAAGACCGCAGCTTGTGCAAAACCTGCACCACAAAAGAATGCATGCGCGGTAGTGAGCGTAGCTACGGGTGCGGGTGGTACGAATATCCGGGCAGTATGTCTTCCAATTTTTATTGCGGACTCACCGGTGAATGTTTCAAGGGTTGCCCTTACGAAAACATTGGGTTGTCCGTGCATGCCCCTTTGAAAGAAGCTTATCAGCCCAAAAAGAAACGCTTTGATTTGGCCTTCGGCGTCACTTTGATGATGGGGGCGTTATTCTTCGAAATCCTCAACGCCACACCCCAGTACGCGGGCTTTGACACCTGGTTAAGCCATGCGACAGGCTGGAACATCGCAGCCAAGGCACTGGACGGTCAATTGTCCGGATATCCCATGCCCTTGGATTACCTGGGGATAATCTTCCTCTTTCCGCTGTTAGGGTGGTTGGTATCCCTAGGCGCATCGTGGATTAGCCGCAAGCAGATTCAAGCCCGGGAACTCTTTACCCGCTACTGCTACGGATGGATTCCCCTGTTTGGATTGGGTATTTTAGCCCGCCAATTGCCGAAAGTGCTGACCAACGGTCCTACGATTGCCCAAGTCATTTCCGATCCCTTCGGATTTGGCTGGAATATGTTTGGCACCGCGCATATGCACATGCATGCCAGAGCTTTCGCCTACCACTGGATTTTGTTCGTTCAGTTGTCCTTTGTCTTGATTGGCGGCGTGGCTTCCCTGTTCGTCACGCAGAAGATTTCGCAATTGGATTTTCAGGGTCGTCCCGGATCGGGCGCGATAAACATCGTTATGCACAGTACGATCGCGATCCTCATGGTCGCCATGATGGCAGGCTACTACTATATCGCCCTGACCAATCCAGGGCACCCTTTAGTTCCACCTTTCTAAATCCTTGAGTGAGGTGAAATCGATGACATCCATTGCTATCGTCAACCATGAACGCTGTGTAGGTTGTGAGTTGTGTACCCGGGCTTGCGGCGTGACTCATGCCATTTCTTTGAACCTTGATAAGAACTGGGTCGAAATCTCAGAAGACCTGTGCTGGTCTTGTGGAGCCTGTGAAAAAATGTGTCCTTTCAGTGCCATCGCGCTGCCTTTTTGGGCGGAGCCGAATAAAGAACTGCGTGATACGATTTACGCCCAAACCCGCAAGCCGAAAAAAGCGCGTGTCGCGGTCCAAAACTTCGAGCAGGAGGAAGACGAAGAAGACGTGATGGCGGGTTCCCGCTCCCACTAGCGGCTTAGATATGGCGTAGAGGGGTCTTTAAACTTTTCGGTAAAAATCTGAAGAAGGAGATTGGCTATGGCTCATGTTATCACCGCTCTGTGCAGCGAAGCCAAAGATCAGAGTTGTGTGGAGGTCTGCCCCGTAGACTGTATCCACCCCGCATCGTCACTCGATGGCGATGACGTTTATGCCAGCACCACACAGCTTTATGTCGATCCCGAGACATGCATTGATTGCGGTGCTTGCGTTCCGGTATGCCCTGTCAGCGCCATATTCATGGAAGAGGATTTGAGTCCGGAAGATCGGCCGTTTATCCAACTCAACGCGGAATATTACGAAAAACTACGGAGGTGAGGGATCATGGCATTGTCTCTCGAAATTACCCCTAACGCATCCAAAGCGTTAATGAAACTGCACCAAAATCCTCTGGCCCACTATATTCGCATCAGTGCCGGTTCGTCGTGTGGCTGCGGCAAGGTCGGATTCAAAATGCAGTGGGATGATCGCAAGAATTTTGGGGATACCGTCATCAAAACCACCAGCACCAATCTCGTGATAGACCGGACGACCAAAGTCCAATTGCAAGGCGGTACCATCGATTATTCCGACGATCCCATTAACAAAGGCTTTCGCATCACTGCCCCGGAAAGTTCGTCACATCCGGGAGGATGTGGGTGCGGGGGGGCGCATTAACCCCCCAAGAACCGCACGCACAAGGGTATTAAGAACGTCTCCACCCCAAGGCAGGTCTTTTCTTCAAGAAAAGACCTGCTGCTCTTTCATCAACCCGAGGTCCCCTATTATACCCGGTGGTGCGACCCAAACTCCTGGATTTTTTCCATAACCCCCACCGCAACCCGTTCGCGCCACGGAGTCAAAAGGAGCCGCGGCTCATACACGTCGGGGTTCCGGGACAAAATTTCCCGCAGCGTATGCGCCCAGGTTTGGATACTCTCGGTATTGACGTTGATC
>JAKADI010000018.1 GCA_021820675.1 Bacillota bacterium
GGCCTCGGCTAAAATCTCCCGGGTATGCTCCCCAACCAACGGCGACGGACATTGGGGATAAGGCGGTGTCTCGGAAAGCCAAGCTGGCATTCTTACCCCAGGACTTTGGCCTATCACCGGATGTTCAAGACGTAGAAACCGGTCCCCCGTCATCACATGGGGAATCTGACTCAATTGGTCGTAGTCCATCACCGGAGCACATAGAATATCCTCGGATTCCAGGATATTTCGCCATTCCTCGGTAGTCCTCAACCGAAAGCGTTCGGCGAGAGCTTCAAAGAGCGCCTCACGATTTGTAACCCGAGCAGCCACATCCGCAAAGCGAGGATCATCTGCCAGTTCCGGACATCCAAGCACCTGCGTGAGCCGTCTCCACCGTTCCGGCCAATAGGCGGCCACCATCAAAAATCCATTGGCGGTTGGATAAATTTCGTTAGGCGCTGAGTATGGAGCCCGGCTGCCCTGTCTCCCCGGAGAGTGTCCGCTAGCGAGATACATGGACCACGGGACAGTTTGAAAGAAGAACAAACTGTCCAACAACGAGACATCCACCCGCTGCCCCCGCCCTGTATGAGTCCGGGACAAAAGGGCCAACAAAATGCCCTGAACCGCGACGAGTGCCGCTGTCATGTCCGCAGCGGGCACGCCAACTTTGACCGGTTGACCTCCAGACTCACCAGTCACGCTCATCAAACCACTCATCGCTTGAACAATGCCATCGACCCCGGGTTTATTCCTCCAAGGTCCGTCTTGGCCGAACGCTGAAATTGCGCAATAAATCACTTCCGGATGGTCCATCGACAACTGTTCGTATCCAATGCCAAGACGGTCAGTAACGCCCGGACGAAAGCTCTCCACGATCACATCACTCTGCTTGGCCAAAGCGTGGGCGACGTCAACCCCTTGCGTGGTTTTGAGATTTACCACCATCGAACGTTTGTTGCGGTTCATCCCCCAATAAGCGGCGGCGTCGTCCCCCAAGAAGGGAGGGCCAAGCCGCCTTCCCCAATCCCCTTCTGGCGGATCGACCTTAATCACTTGAGCACCGTACTCCCCCAATACCATCGCACAGGTTGGTCCGGCCGCCCCTTGGGACAAGTCGAGAACGCGGATCCCCTTAAGCACCCCCGATGTGTTCACGCTCAACTCCCCCCTTGATCTGTTCCATGACGTGCCAGCCCAGTTCCACAGCCGCTTTGTTGATTCGCTCAAATCCTTTGGGGGCTTTGAGGTAAGCCGCTTCTGCCAGGATGGCTAAGGGAAGGCGATCCAGCAGAACGCCGATGACACCGACTGCCACCATGTTGGCGGCAATTTTTTCTCGAAGTTCCGCCTTGGCCATCTGCTCCAAGGGCAAGGCTAAGACACCTGGGTACTCATGGGCCTCGACCCAATTGCTGTCAACCACTGCCAGAGCCCCTTCGGCCAGATTTCCGCCGAATTTGGCCCAAGACTTTTGGTTAAGAGCCAATAACAATGCCGGGCGGGAAAACCAAGGATTGGCGATGTCTTGATCGGACAATGTCACATCGGAACGGCTCGCACCACCCCGAGCTTCAGGGCCGTAAGACTGCAGGGTCGTCACATAAAGGCCCGCCTGCAGCGCCGCGCTAGCTAACACGGTCGCCGCCAGCCCCAATCCCTGGCCTCCGGACCCGGCGAGACGAATCTCCTTCTTCCACATCCCTATCCCTCCTTCGGACGGTATCCGGGTAACTCCATGACTTCTTCTAAAGTCGGCCGGTTCGACTCATGCAACACGCCCATGGGCATGAGATTTCTAACCGGAAACCCGTCTGGCTCTTGTAGTCGGGGCCACTCGGTCAAATCCAGTGAAATTTCGGTATCACTGCGGGTCTGGCTAAACAACAGGTCGGAACCAGCACCCAACTGATTTTTTCTGCTAAAGTACTCCGTACAGTCGGTCAGCACATCCAGGAAAGAAAATCCGCGGTGGTCAAGTGCCTGTTCGATTAGCCCCTCCAGCAAGTCGGGTCGATAGGCCTGGGCGCGGGCCACAAAGGTAGCTCCGGCTGCAGTCACGAGGGCGGTGGCGTCAAATGCTGATTCATGATTGCCATACGGGGTGGTGGTTGTAAAGGCCTGGGTCACCGTGGTTGGGGCCAATTGCCCGCCCGTCATGCCATAAGTCTCGTTGTTGAACAAAATACACGTGAGGTCCACGTTTCTACGAGCCGCATGAATCAGATGATTGCCCCCAATCCCGAGCCCATCGCCATCGCCCGTGACCACAATCACCGTCAACTCCGGCCGAGCTAATTTGAGCCCGGTGGCAAACGACAAGGCGCGTCCGTGGGTGGTATGCAACGTGTTGGCATCGATATAGCCAACCACCCGGCTGGAACAACCGATACCCGCAACCAGAGCCACCTGATCTAGCGAGGCATAGCGTTTCGCCAAGACCCGCACAAGCGCACTCATGACAATCCCGTGGCCACACCCAGGACAGAGAATGTGCGGCATCATATCCTGGCGTAAAAGCGCTTTTCCGGGGTTCATAACACTCTAGCCCCCTTCTGCATTAATGTTTCGGCCACATTCATTAATTCCTCCGTGGTCATCGGCTCCCCTCCCAGTTTGCCCTGACCCAGCACTTGCATGGAACGAGGGGCCAACCGTTCCACAACCTCGACCCACTGCCCCTGATTCATCTCCGCCACCACCGCGATGCCGGCATGGCCGAGGAGTTTTTGAAAATCGGTGACGGGTACAGGCCACAGCAACCGGGGTCTAAAAAGACCCGCTAATATGCCGGCATCACGAAGACGATCCACGGCCTCCTTCGCCACGCGTGCTGTAATTCCATAGGCCACAAACGCTAAGTCTGCGTCCTCTAGGCGATAGGATTCGGGTAAGATCCACTCGGTTACCGGTTCCATCTTGTTCTTAAGCCGACTCATCAGCTGGCTTACCGCCTTGGCCTGAGTCGTGGGATAGCCTCTTTCGTCATGCATGAGTCCAGTCACATGAAACCGGTACCCGTCACCGAAGTTGGGAAGCGGTGCCACACCCTCCTCATTGGCTAAGTAAGGGCGGTAGCCAGGACCAGGGGGTACTGAAGGCTTAGGTCGCCGCCACAGGTCTTCTTGATGCGGGACGAGCAGCTCGACACGCTCACGCATATGAGCCAGAACCTCGTCGTATATGAGCACAACGGGAGTGCGAAGCCGTTCCGCCAGATTGAAAGCGATAATCGTCATCTCGTAGATTTCTTGAACTGAAGCTGGGGCTAACACGATAACGGCCCGGTCGCCATGCGATCCCCAACGCGCTTGCATGACGTCGCCTTGTGAGGGTGCGGTCGGAACTCCAGTACTAGGTCCGACTCTCATCACGTCGACGACCACACAGGGAATCTCAGCCAACGTAGCGTATCCCAAATGCTCTTGCATCAAGGTGAATCCTGGACCCGAGGTGGCAGTCATAGCCTTCGCGCCGCCTAAGGATGCCCCTAACACCGAACCGAGGGAACCCATTTCGTCTTCCATTTGGAGAAATACCCCACCGTTTTTGGGCAGTAACCGGGCGAGTGCCTCCGCTACCTCCGATGAAGGAGAAATCGGATATCCCCCAAAGAAATTACACCCAGCTGCCATAGCGCCACGTGCGCAGGCTTCATTGCCCGACACTAATTCGGTTGCCATAAGACAGATCCTCCTTCCTCGTTGACGCGGATCGTGGACTCCGTTAATACGTCAATCGCAAAGTCGGGGCAGAGTTTTTCGCAGAGCCCGCATCCTGTGCATCGTTCCGGCGATAGGGCCTCGACCACGTTTTTCTGATTAAGGGTCCAGATCCGCTCTGGGCACACATTGACACAAATACCACAGCCTTTACACCAAGATTCCTCAAGATTCAGCCACACCTGTCTCGTGATGGGCTTGGGAACGGGTTGCGGTTTGGTCACAGGTGCTTTCTCCTCCCACCGGCGCCCTAATTCGAAGGCACGCAAATTGATCTCAAGGGCCTTGGTCGGCACCCACCGGGTTAGAGCTTGGTTCCATACGTCTAAGGAAAACGGCAAGTCAATGGACAACGCCCCTAGAAGCACCACTCCTGCGGCCTTGACATTCCCCGCTTGTTTGGCCAAAGCCGGGGCATCAAAGGCGCGGACCCGCGGATGGTCCAGCAGCTCAAGGGGATAGCGGACCATTCCCGAAACTCTGTCTTTCAACGCACTGGGTGGGATGATTTCTTCGGTACTGACAAAGACACTTCCCTCGGGTGACAAGAGTGGCATCCACCGTAGCGCCTCGGCCCACTCAAATCCGACAATCCAATTCAACTGTCCCTTTTCGATTAGTCCGCCGTGTACTTCAACACCGAATCGGACTTGGGACGACACGGCCCCCCCGCGTTGGGACATTCCATGAACTTCTGCTTTTTTAACGTCCAGGCCGTAATACATGCAAACGTCCGCAATGATATTTCCGGCTAGCACCACCCCCTGCCCGCCGACCCCGGCTACTACGACATTGGCATGAATTTGTGTGGGGTCATTCATAGCAATCCCCCTCCTTGTCTATTTTCCTCCTCGGGATCCCGAACCCGCCGGTACCGGTAATATAGCCGATTGCGGGCAAATCTGAGCGCACACCGTGCACCCGGTGCACTGATCGGCGTCAATCAGGGCAATGCGGCGATCCTCCGTTGCAAGGTCCCATCCTAGGGCAGGGCAGCCGATATTCATACAGAGTTGGCAACCATCGCAGAGATTCGCGTCAACCCCGTAGGTCCGGCCAAATAACTTTGTTGGTGCCTGGACACAGGGCCGATTGGTTATGACGACCGACACCCCCCGGTAGCGTGTCGCCCCCAGCATTGCGCGGTGTGTCGCCCCAACGTCATACGGATCCACCACCACCACTGAGCCAGCCCCCATCGTGCGGCATAGTGCGGCGATATCAACCCGCGGCAGCCCTGACGAACGTAAATTGGTACCGGTGCCCGCATGAGCCTGACCTCCGGTCATTGCCGTGGTCCCGTTATCCAAAATGAGGACCGTAATATCCGCATCGTTCCACACCGCGTCGATAAAAGCGGGAATGCCGCCGTGCAAAAACGTCGAATCACCTATCGTCGCCACAATTGGTCGGTCTTTGACACCGGCTTTAGCCATTCCTACGGCCATACCGATGCTCGATCCCATAGACAAGCAGGTGTCCATCGCGGAAAGCGGTTCCGAAGCACCCAGGGTATAACAGCCGATGTCCCCATTGACATAGGCGCCTATCTCCCGCAGTACTAAGAAGGGCGTTGCGTGAGGGCATCCCGGGCACAGTACTGGCGGTCTCATCACACTCTCCGGCCAGATTGCAGGATTGCTGCTCGTTGGCACCTCCAAAATTCCAGCCTGTTGAAACCCCAAACGTACCAACTCGGGGGACAGTTCCCCCGCCCTTGGGAAGAACACTTTACCTTGAGCGTCAATCCCCAGGCTTCGAACAGACTCTTCCAAGTAGGGTTCGGACTCCTCTACCACCAATAAACGTTCGACCTTTTGAGCGAATCGGCGAATCTTCTGTTCAGGCAAAGGATTGGTAATGCCCAATTTAAGTACGCTAGCTTCCGGCATGACATCGCGCACATACTGATACGACGTACCCGACGTGATCACACCAATAGACGTTGATCGCATTTCTTCCTGATTGAATGGATGGGATTCTACCCAATCGGTCATTTGCGGGAGGCGTTCAAGAAGGCGCTGACGGCCAGCTCGCGCATTGACCGGCAGCATGACATACTTTCCCGAATTGCGCTGAAAGGGTCTAGATGGCAGAATATCCGGGTCATGTGGAGTTACTGGGGCCCGCAGATGGGAAATGCGGGTGGTGGTCCGTATCATGACCGGGGAATCCCATCTTTCACTGGCGTCGAACGCCGCCCGGACAAAGTCATAGCATTCCTGAGAATCTGTCGGCTCGAAAATCAACACGCCGGCGAATCGACCTAAATACCGACTGTCTTGTTCATTTTGGGAACTATGCATGCCGGGATCGTCAGCCACGAGGACAACCAATCCTGCGTTTACACCAACCAGAGGACTCGTCATCCAGGCATCCATGGCTACATTAAGTCCCACATGTTTCATCGTCACCAAAACGCGGGATCCGGCCAATGCCGCCCCGACTCCTTCATCCAAGGCGACTTTTTCGTTAGTCGCCCACTGCACTTGGGTCTCGTCGGCGGCCACCTGCGCCATATACTCTAACGTTTCGGTACTCGGTGTTCCAGGATACCCAGTGGCCACCCGCACCCCGGCATGCAGTGCTCCCAGCCCAATGGCTTCATTGCCGAGTAACAGTTTGCGGATTTTAGCTGTTGTTGCCACACTTATCCCTCCTTCTCTTGGTCGTGACGCATAAATTCATTAGACGTGTTGGTGGCCTTAGGCACCCCGCGATGGTTCCAAGGACTGCAAAAGTTGTTCAATTTGTGGTGTCGTCAACACTTGCCGAGTGGTCTTTGCCGCTCTCATCAAAGCTTCGACGCGTGCCGAAGTTGGCTCTATCCCGTGGTGCCTTAGCCAATACTCTGCATTGGAACGCCCGCTCATAGGCCCCACTAAGATCTCCTGATTCCGACCGACTAACGAAGCCGGCACCGCACTGTAGACCGTATCGGCCAACCAGGTTTCGCCTTTGGCGTAGGCTTTGGCTACCGCAGCCGCGTGCACGCCGGTACTGGTGCTAAACGCGTCGACGCCGACCACCGGATAATTTCGCGGCACCTCGGCCTCCGTCATGTCAGCCGCCACCCGGCAATATTCGGGTAACTTCGCTAGATCCTGATGAATCCATCCCATAAGCACCAGATTCACCAGCATCGTGTCCATCGGAGTATTGCCGACCCGTTCACCAATTCCCAAAGCACAGCAATGTACTCGGCTCGCTCCGGCGGCTAAAGCCGCTAAGGCATTAATCACGTCCAATCCGCGATCGCGATGGCCATGCCAGTCGATAACGGGCTCAAATCCCTGTTCGGTAAGACTTTGCGCAACAAATTTGACAACCCGTTGCGCTCCGACAGGCGTCGCATGGCCTACGGTGTCCGCAACACAAAAGCGTGTGGCTCCCGCATTGGCAGCGGCCACATACATCGCCTGCAAATCCTCAGGCCGGGCCCTCGTGGTGTCTTCGGTCACAAACATGACCGACAGGCCTTCTTTATGGGCTGTGGTAATGGCCGTCTCGATAGTGTGGAGCAACCTGGGCCGGTTCCAGTCCTCGACCCATTGCCGAATGGCACTGGAGCCAATAAACAGAGCGGCCTCAATCGGTAGCCCGGCCTCTTGCGAGGCTTGCAAAATGGGATTCAAGTCGGCCAAATGCGTTCGGCCGGCACAATTAGCGGCGATTGGCAAATGCTCACGAGCTATGACCTGAGCCAAACGCACCACGTCGTGATAAGCGGTGTCACTGGCGCCGGGATAGCCAATATTGGCGGCTTGAATACCCACGTGGGGTAATAAGCGGAGAAAGACCTCTTTTTCCTCTGCAGTTGGTTGGCGCACGGAGGGGCTTTGGAGCCCGTCACGCAACGTCTCATCATTTAATTCCACACCATTCGGTGTTGCAAATTCTGCCACACTCGGGGCGACTTGATTCCAGTCATATAACAAGGACTCGGTCATAACTCTACCCCTCTCTAACTGAATACATGTCCCCTGTCAATCTTGTGACACTTTATATGTCACTTTTATATTGCATGTCACAAATAGGAGTTAACTAGAATACATCCGCTCTGTTTTTCCTAGGGCACTTGCTTCATTCATAAGCCAGACCACGAACCCGGCCTCCGATAGCATCAAACCAAGAGAAACCAAGAGAAGCCAAGTAAAAGCGATAGCAAAAAGAAGAGAAACAGCCAGCATGGATGAGCTTCAAACACGGTTCTGGCCTCTTTCCCTTGGGGCAGTGGCGTGTTACCGACTCAATTTGCGTCGATCGACGAGACGGATGGCCTTCCCCTCGCTGCGTGGAATGGAATGAGGTTCTTTAATGGTCACCACCACATTAATACCCAACGTCCGGTTTAAACTATTTTTCACGTTACTGGCCAGATGCTCATGATCCGCTGTATGGCGGGGTTCAACGTGTATCTCTAAGGTGTCGAGCGCGGAATGCCGGTCCAAAATTAACTGGAACACCGGAGCAAGTTCTTCCATTTGTAGAAGTGCCGCCTCGATCTCCCGCGGAAAGAGATTGACTCCGCGCAAGGTAAACATGTCATCCACGCGTCCTTGAATATGGTCGATACGCCGAGTGCTGCGCCCACACGGACACGTCTCGGAAATCACCCGGGTGACATCCCCGGTGCGGTAACGCATAATGGGCGTCGCTTCACGCAAAAGCGAGCTCAAGACCAGTTCCCCCCGTTCACCGTCAGGAACCGGTTCCCCAGTTTCTGGATTAACTACTTCAAAATAGAATAAATCCTCCGAAACATGCATCCCTTGGTGCCCCTCAATACATTCACTGGCAACCCCGGGTCCAATGATTTCGGCGAGGCCGTAGACATCAAGGGCTTGAATCTGAAAGGCACGCTCCAGCTCGTGGCACATCTCTGACGACCATGGTTCCGCGCCAAAGATCCCCACTTTGAGCTTCAGATCATCCCCGGACATCTTCATTTCCTCCATCGTCTCGGCAATATGCTGGGCGTAGGATGGAGTAGAACATAATACGGTGGCTCCCAGATCTCGGAGCATGGTTACCTGTCGTTGGGTGTACCCGCCTGACATCGGCAATACCGCGGCTCCAATATCCATGGCCGCATAATGCATGCCTAAACCTCCGGTAAAAAGCCCATATCCATAAGCGTTGTGAACGAGATCTTGGGGACCGACCCCGGCCCGGGCAAACACCCGGCCCATCGCTTGACTCCACAACCTCAGATCATTTGACGTATATGCCGTCACCACGGCAGAACCCGTCGTTCCTGATGTCGCATGCAGTTCCTGCACTTCGTCCAAGTTGACGCTTAGCATCGCAAACGGATACGCCACCCGTAAATCCGCTTTGGTGGTAAAAGGTAAGCCAGCAATATCCGCTATGTGTTGGATGTCGGCCCGATCAATGCCATATAATTTCTCCTCATAGAACGGAACCGTCTTTTTGACGCGGGCGATAAAGCCGCCAAAGTCCCGGATCGCTTTGTTCTCCAGTTGTTCGCGACTCAACTGTTCTTCTTCTTTCCGTGATTTGATCATGTCCTTTCCTCCATGGATACTGACTTAATGGGGATTATCGCGATCACAGGGTTCCGGGTCCACCAGTGGATCCCTGCGTACGACCCATCTCCTCCAATACGGGCACGATTCCGCCTTTATTAAGCACTTCTAACAACTGTGCCGGCAATTTCTCAGCTTGCAGCACCATGTCATCTCCGACGTTAACGACCCCACGGGCCAGATCGACCGTTATCACCGCGCCATCTCGCACACTCTTGACTACTGTTCGGCACGTGAGGACGGGAAGCCCAATAGCTACAGCGTTTCGTGAAAATATTCGGGCAAACGATTCTGCCACCACCACCGACACTCCCAGGTCTTTGAGATGTTGTGGAGCTGATTCACGGCTTGAACCACATCCGAAATTCTTGCCGCCAACGACAATATCCCCCGGTCGGACGCCGGCGGCAAAATCCGGACGAACCGCTTCCAGAACATGGCGCAGACGAATGTCCATCGGGTCATGCACATAATGACCAGGCGACAACAGATCCGTCGAAATATTATCGCCGAGAAGCCAGACCCGGCCGACAAACGTCATCTCATCTTTCGTCATGAATTCCCCTCCCTTTGGGAAGCCATGATGGTGCGGGGGTCGGTTAACACGCCCGTAAGGGCTGTGGACGCTGCTGTTAACGGCGATCCCAAATAGATTTCAGCTTGAAGACTCCCCATACGTCCTTGAAAATTGCGATTGTGGGTGCCGATAACCTTCTCGCCCGGAGCCAAAAGACCCATATGTCCGCCGAAACACGGCCCGCATCCCGGTCCCTCGATGATCGCGCCCGCTTGGACCAAGTCCTCCAATAGGCCTTCACGCAGGGCTTCTTGATATACGCGGCTCGATGCTGGTGTGACAATCAACCGGACTGAGGAGGCAATATGCCGTCCACGCAAAATCGACGCCGCCTCCCGAAGATCGGAAAGCCGTCCGTTCGTGCACGATCCAATGAAGACTTGGTCAATGGGAATACCCTCATGCTCTGTGACGGGGGCAACGTTCTCGACGTGGTGCGGTAAGGCGACCATCGGTTTCACGCTCGCCAAATCCACCGCATACTCGGCAACATAAGGTCCTGCCCGCGTCTTGCGTTCGGGAGGAAACAGGGCAAATTTTGTGCCCATTTCCACTCCCATATTGGCAATGGTCATACGGCTGGCCAATTCGAGGCTCACGGCACCGGGTCCGAGAAATTCCAACGAACGATTTTGGGCCACGTCGGATCCTATCGTCTTCATAAGCGACAAAATCAGATCCTTCGCCGAAACTCCCCAGGGAAGCCTATTTTCTAACCAGACTAAAACCGTTTCTGGCACTTTGAACCACAATGTCCCAGTTGCCAGCGCATAGGCCATTTCCGTGGAGCCAATGCCGCAACTCGCAGCTCCCACTGCCCCGTACGTCGTCGTATGAGAATCGGTAGCCACAACCAAATCGCCGGGTCCTACGCGTTCCTCCTCCACCATGACTTGATGACAAATGCCTCT
Organism: Bacillota bacterium; assembly: GCA_021820675.1. GTDB lineage: Bacteria > Bacillota > Sulfobacillia > Sulfobacillales > Sulfobacillaceae > Sulfobacillus. The sequence goes on from JAKADI010000018.1 coordinate 10,742, forward strand.
GCCCACATCGTAAAAGTGGTGAATTCCATATTTTTTGGCCAAGATCCGCGCTTTTTTTTGATGCGCGGCCGCGTATTCCGATGGAGCGGGCACCATATGGTCGAATATGATACTGACCCGTTCGGGGCAGTCCAATGTCTGTATACCCGTCCGTTCCAAAAGCTCTAAAACATCGGCTGCAAAAATATCATGCATCATGAATGCATCAGGTCTTGCAACCACATATTCTCCCACGGCGACATCACTTTGCCCGGCTTTTTGTGCCAAAACCTCTTCTGCCCAGGTCACCCTTGCACCCCTTTCTTCCATACGTTATCGCGCAAGTCACTGAGGGCACCGTAGACCAACTCCCGCACCGCGCGTTGGCGACCAATCACGCCCAATTGCCCGTTGTCATAGGGATGCACCGCCCGGCGGGCCAGATCAGCGGCCAGTTGTAATTCTTCTTGGGTCCATCGCCCGGTAGCCAACAGGTTTTCTGCCTCTGGAACTCGAACGGGAGCAGGTCCCAACGCACTCACAACAATTTTCACAACCCGCAACTCAGACCCAGGCGATACGCTCACCGCCACATTCACCTCAGGAAAGTCAATGGTTGCGCGCCCTAGCCACTTCCGAAACACTCCCACGGGAGGG
>JAKADI010000019.1 GCA_021820675.1 Bacillota bacterium
CAGCAAATGTCCCAACAACGAGCCAATTAATCCCCCAATCAGGACGTAAATCAGTGCAATCCATCCCGAAGCATTTCGACCGCGCATGACAAACTCCTCTGAATCCTCGGCAATTCATGCCGCATTGCCTGTTTCCTCGACAAAAAACTTAGGCCTTGTCCAGCATACCATTCGCGAGATGTTTACGGCAATCATGGAAAAGATTCCTTGTTTGGGGAAATTCTCCTGCATCATTTCACAAGATTTCCCACATGACTTTGATGTCGTTCCATGATATAGCTCAATAAGGCCAATGAACCGGTGGTCAAAATCGCTTGGTCAGGCTCCGTCACAACGAAAGCTCTTTGGACCGCCTCCCAGGGATCACGAATAATCTCGGCGTCCGAGGCCACTTTCAACAAGGGGTGTGGATCACCACCGCGTTCAGACGGGACTTCTGTCAGAATCACACGGTGCGCAGAAGGCATCAATAATCTTAACATCTCCCCCGCGGGTTTGTCCGCTAAGGCACTAAAAACGACCGTCCATCGGTAATGACGGTATGGTTCAAGCTTTAAGGTGTCCACCACCCCCGCAATTCCATGAGGGTTGTGGGCTCCATCGACGATCCATAAGGGATGGCGATGAAGAATCTGGAATCGGCCTGGCCATGAAAAATGCGCCCACGCTTGAAGTACCCGCGGCCAATCTTGGATAAGGTTCTGACTGGCCATCACTTCGACAGCAGCAAACGCCGTGGCCACATTGTCCTTTTGGTAGGCCCCCAATAGTGGTACGAACAGCGGTCCGGCTGGACTGTGACCCACAATGCCGTGCGCTTGGACCTCTGGAACCCATGTGGATTCCACCACAGGGACACCATCTTGTCTAGCCCGGGCGCGAATAATCTCTGCTGCACGTGGATATGGCTGCCTGGCCAATACGAGTTGGGACCCCGGCTTAATAATACCGGCTTTTTCACCCGCAATCGCTTCGATGCTATGACCCAACCGGTCCATATGATCAAAGGCTACCGGAGTAATAACCGCCAGATACGGCGAGTCGATGATATTTGTCGCATCCAAGCGGCCTCCCAAGCCCACTTCCACTACCGCGATATCCACGCGCCAATGCCGAAACGCTAAGAACGCCAATGCTGTCACTGCTTCGAAAAAAGTTGGGACATCTGGAAACTTGCGCCCCGCTTGCTCTACCGCTTCCCCAAATTGGTCCCATAGCTCTTCGGACACCGGTTGCCGATTCAACATCACGCGTTCATTAATACGGCCCATATCCGGGGAAACCGTTAAGCCAACACGAAGACCTTGCGACTCAAGAGCCGCCGCGATCAGTGCTGCGGTCGATCCCTTGCCATTAGTTCCCGCAACGTGAATAATGGGATATCCCTTCTGAGGATTTCCTAGCGCCTCCAACAAAGCCCGAATGCGTTCCAATCCCGGACGCATCCGGATTCGCTCCAATCCTTCCCACCAATTTTCCTTCACTGCAAATCCTCCCAACGCTCCTTAAGATGCATCACCCGAGACATCAGCTCATCACGTTGAGACATCGCCTTCATAATCACCCGTTCTGGTGCACGTAGCCGAAACTTCTCGTCACCGAGTTGCCGTTGGACGCGATCTAATTCCGCTTGGGCCTGGTCCAGGAATTTCTTAATCCGGGATGCTTCTTTTCCCAAATCAATAATGCCTTCCAATAACAACGACAGACTTCCTCCTAAAGCCACACCGGTTACGGCATGTCGCGGCTTCTCCGTCTCGGGATTTTTTACCTGCCAGATCAGATCATTGGCTCGCAACAGCTGGCGAATCGCCGTTTCTTCTTGTTGCCAATCACCAAGAACCAACGGGGTATCCGCCACCGCAAAAAAATTGACCATTTGTCCGCGCGGCAGGTTGACTTCCGCGCGTAAATTGCGCCCTGCGCGCACAAAACTCTGCAGACGTTCCACAATCTCCCGTGCGCGTTGGTTGCCTGCCAATGGCACCATCTTTGGCCACGGCGCGATCATAATACTCTCCCCCTGATGGGGAATCGATTGCCATAACTCTTCGGTGACAAATGGCATAAAAGGATGAAGCAATCTCAACGACCGATCGGCAACATAAATTAGGGTTGTCAGAACCTGGGACGTTTGATCCGGATACTCTCGCATCCGAATCTTGCTTAACTCAATGTACCAATCGCAATAGTCATCCCACAAAAAGTCATAAATGGCTCGCGCTGCTTGCCCAAATTCGAATTCATGAAGCCATTGGGTCATCGCTTGGATAGTATCATTAAGTTGGCTCAAAATCCATAAATCCTCTATATGAGGAGGGTTATCCGTGTCCAGGAGAGGCGGCATCACAAAATTCTCGGGTAGGTTCATCCGAACATAGCGGATGGCGTTATAGATCTTATTGGCAAAGTGACTGGCCGCTTGAACGCGTTCATCGCTGTAACGTTGGTCGTTCCCCGGAGCTGAGCTCAACACCAACGCCATCCGCAAGGCATCAGCCCCATAACGCTCGATCACTTCCATCGGATCGACTCCGTTGCCTAGGGATTTACTCATCTTGCGTCCTTGGCTATCACGCACCAATCCGTGCAGTAACACTGTGGCGAAAGGCTTTTGACCCGTAAAATGGATTCCTTGCATAATCATGCGTGACACCCAGAAAAAAATGATGTCGTAGGCTGTGGATAACACCGACGTGGGGTAGAAGGTCTCGAACTCCACACTTCGGTCCGGCCAACCTAATGTGGAAAACGGCCATAACGCGGACGAAAACCACGTGTCCAGCACATCCTCATCTTGATGCACGGGCCCTTCACATCTGTCGCAGTGTTCCGGAGCTTGCCGGGACACCATGACATGTCCACACAAATCACAATAGTAGGCGGGAATCCGGTGTCCCCACCAAATTTGTCTGGATATACACCAATCCCGGATATTTTCCATCCAGTTCGTGTAGATTTTCTCAAACCGCTCGGGTACAAATTTGATTTCTCCCATCCGCACGGCATTTAGCGCCGGTTCGGCCAAAGGCTTGGTTTTGACAAACCATTGCAAGGACAGTAACGGTTCAATCACCGTGCCGCATTTTTCACAGTGCCCCACAGAGTGGACCAAATCTTCCTGCTTCTCGATGATTCCCAACGCGTCAAGATCCTGCAGCACACGCCGGCGGGCCTCAATGCGATCCAAACCGCGGTAATCACCGGCACCTTCAGTCATAATCCCGTCCTCACCAATCACCGCGATTTGCAGCAACTGATGGCGTTCCCCCATCTGAAAATCATTCGGATCATGAGCAGGTGTCACTTTCACCGCGCCCGTGCCGTATTTGGGGTCAACATATGTATCCGCAATTACCGGAACCACACGATTGGCCAACGGCACCCGAACCCGGTGTCCCACCAAATGCCCCCAGCGGGCATCATCGGGATGTACGGCAATAGCGGTGTCTCCGAGCAGTGTTTCCGGGCGGGTCGTGGCTACCACAATATCTCCCGGATCATCCATCAAGGCATAGCGAATGTACGTTAATGTGGCATTTTCGTCCTCATGTTCCACTTCGATGTCCGACAACGCGGTGCGACAGGACACGCACCAATTCGTGATGTAATTGCCTCGGTAAATGAGTCCGTCGTCATAAAGGCGGACAAACACTTCCGTGACCGCTTTGGACAGTCCTTCATCCATAGTAAACCGCAATTGGTCCCAGTCGACCGAGGCCCCCAACTTCTCGACTTGGCGCAGGATTTCTCCTCCATATTTTTCTTTCCATTGCCAGATCTCCCTAACAAAGGCTTCACGTCCAATGGCACGCCTATCCACTTTTTGGCTACGCAAAAGTTCTTCAACCTTCATCTGGGTATGAATCCCGGCGTGATCTGTGCCCGGTACCCACAAGGTATTGTCTCCTAACATGCGATGGAAGCGGATCAAGATGTCTTGCCAGGTGCTGTTAAGAGCATGGCCCACATGCAAAATCCCTGTTACGTTTGGCGGTGGCATCACAATGCTGAAGGCCGCGGCGTTAGTCTTCATATTGGGCTTAAAATACCCTTGTTGTTTCCAAAAGGTGTACCACCTGTTTTCGACTTCATGCGGCGAATATTGAGCTCCCAGCTCATCCATGGAGCGTTCCTCCTTCTTGAGATACTGCTTGCTATGTTCAACCACCGGAACAGGTGAACGTAGATCTAAATAGTGTTCAAAAATTTCTGTTGAAATAATATCAAAGAGACTCTTTTTCGCTAAGGGCGAAAAGAGTCTCTTTCGCGGTACCACCTTAATTCGCCCTGGATAGGGCCTCAGCTTGCGATAACGGGCAAAACCGTTTTAGATGTCCGCTTCTTGGGTTCTCTAAAACACCTCGGGGTCCACCCGCAAGTCATTACGCACGAAGATTTCACCAACCCACTTCGCTCTCTAAGCGTTTGTGTCCCGCTTCTTCCCGTCATCGGTAGACAGTATGATGAGATTAGCCTTCAACAACAGCCAGAATATCGTCAGTCGATAAGATGAGGTGTTCCTCATTGCTAATCTTAATTTCTGTGCCGGCAAACTTGGCAAACAAAACACGCTGGCCTTCTTTGACCTTAATGTCCTCACCATCGCCGACTGCAACGATAAGACCGGTCTGGGGTTTGTCTTTGGCAGTATCGGGTATGTAAATACCACTTTGGGTCCGTTCTTGTTCTTCCACCAGTTTTACCAGAACGCGGTCTCCTAACGGCTTGACCTGCATTGGAAATATCCCCCTTGGATGGTGTTTCTTATGCTCCACAAATATCGTGGCATCTAACATTATATCGTACAGCCTAAGGGTGTCAATGAATCTCCCGTGGACTGATCCCCTCCATTTTTACAAACGCCGTGTCCGGCCATGAACTCCCCCAGCCCTGAACAGGACCGTGATTATTCGGTAGAAGAAGTGAATCCCCGTTGTCACTCCCCGTGGTCTCAAACCTGTCCGCTTGGCATAGTGTGGATTGATATCCATAACCGAGGAGGAAAATGGGATGAAAAATCCCTTGAAATGGATTCTGCCGTGGCTTGCCGCTGCAACGTTAACCGCATGTGGAACGCCATCGCAAAAATCTGCACAACCGCCATGGCCAACTGTTAAGGTTTCGGTCAACACAGACTCGTCTCTCTTAACACTGCCAATACAGATTGCTCAAAATCTCAATTTTTTCTCCCGGGAGCATATTCGCGTCGAAATCGTCCAGAATTCTGTGGCCAGCCTTTATGTGTCCCATAGCCCTAAAGTTTGGCCTCTCTTAGGAAATTTAGCAAGTAAGCCGGACTTGTTTTTGATAGCTCCCGCCCCGGATCCGCATTTTCGTCTGAAAGCCTTGAACCATCTACCCCTGTGCTTTGCCGCCAATCTCAAATCTGACGATCCGTTGATTCGTAGTATCATGGCTTTGAACCAAACCCATCCGTATCTTGAGGCGTTGTCGTTTGGGCAGATCGAAAATTTGTGGAAAAAACGTCAATTGCCGTGGGCCATCGTGGACCTGAGTCAATACCTCCGTCTGGATCAGCAAGGTCCCCACTCTGTCATTTTGAACTGGTTAGGCGCTTCGACCGGTCAGATTCCTATGGTCATCATTGCTGGCCGCAGCCCCAACACCGTGGAATTTCTTCGAGCCTTGAACCTCGCCTTGTGGTACATCCACACTTCGTCCCCCACGACCATCGCCCATGTCCTCAACTCCACCCGTCAAAAGTTTTGGCGACAGCAAATCGTGATGGGACTGCACTATGATGTGTGGCCGCCGACCACCTATATTTCTCCCCAAGAATATAACCGGGGCCGTGCCTTGTACGGTCTAATTAGCCAAGAAACCTGGCCCCCATATTATTCCGGCGTAGATGCTCAGTTATCCCGTCAAGCTTTCAGCTCAGCATACTGATAGGCGCGGGACTCCATTAAAATTAAACTGGTTCGGCCTGTAAGATGCCCTGTCGCCGACAGCATCGCAACTTTTCTAAATCCAACCTTTTCATAAACCCTAATGGCACGATAATTATCACGGTTCACCCGTAAATAAATTCGATTGAGCCCATAATGTACGTACGCAACCTCTAATACTTCCCGAATAGCCCCTGAGCCATAGCCTCGATTCCAATAGCGTTTATCACCGATAGAAACGCGCAGTTCCGCCTCGCCGTTACGCCAGGTAATATGCTCCAATTCGATGTCCCCAATCAACTGGCCGTCTTCCGTTTGAATCGCAAAGCCCAGGCGAGCGGGACTGCTCATAAGATCATGCCACCAGGCCACATGGAGTGAATTAGTCCGTTCAAATTTTTTTCCACTTAACTGCGTAATCTCGTTATCTTCATCCCATTCGAGTAATGATGCCAAGTCATCGTCTCGCAACTTTCGGATATAGCGATACGGCTCTTCTAAATCCAAAACCATAGATATCTTCACCTCGTCTCAATCTCACTTTTTAATTCGACAGGAGAACGCTCGTCTCCTGTTTCACGAGTGAGACTCGGGGGACTTTCTTCTGGTAAGCTTGGGAATATCGACCTCCCGTCCTCGCTATCATAATCGCCACAAGGCAATAATGTGCAAACTTCCAACATTTGGTATAATTGAGTCAGGCTGAGTAGTCCCTTGGAGGGAAGACTGTTGGCAAAATTTCTGGTTCTTATTGTTTCCGGACCTCATGATCCCGCAAGGGTGAAAGCTGGGTGGGGTTTTTCTATAGTATCCCAACAAAGCCAGCACATAGACGCTGTCACGGTACGTTTTTTTGCCGACGGAGCGGAAACACTCGCTCCAGGAGTAGTTGCTCCCTTGGCTTCCTTAATTGAAAAGACTCAGGACCTGGGAATTTTTACAATGGCGCGTCAATTGCATGCTGAACAAAAACATCTTGACGTAGCGATTCGCCGAGAACGGCGCGGCATCGACTTACACTATGTGGGAGAAGATTTGGTTAAAGCCTTGACTGAAGGATACCAATTCGTTAGTTTTTAATCATGGAAACTTTTGTGTCACGTACATTTCGGGTTATGCGGCATGGTCGCCCTGACCTACCCCGTAACCCATTTTTCATGGATCACGACCAGTTTAACCGATATTTAGAAGCCTACGACCGGGCTGCGTTGGATGATGCCGAAACCCAACGCTTAACCGCATTATTTCAACAATATCCGGTTCCTGATTTGGTTATCTGTTCCGATTTGCCAAGGGCTCGGGCTACCGCCGAGCTATTTGCCCGGTCCAGCCCCGTTATTATCGATCCTGTATTCCGGGAAATCCCGGTCTGGCTCCCCGATCAAACCACATGGTTTTTGCGAAGTCGTTGGCCAGAAGAGTTCTGGTGGAGTTACTTACGACTTAGCTGGTTTAAAGACCTGGGGCCAGAGGGAAAAATTCGTTCACGTCGGCGCGCAGAGGAGGCGATTGAACACCTGCGGAATTACCAAAGGGATCATCGGCAGTTGGCCATCGTATCACATGCCGGGTTTTTATCGCTATTGATTACCATGTTGCGGGAACGGCATTTGATCAAAGGCCCGATCCTACCCTCCATTCGGTTTGGACGGCCGACACGCTATACCTGGATTAAATAGCCAGACCCAACGTGCCAATCGCTTCTCTAACTTGCTTTAACCCCTCTCCGGTTCGGTTTGAAACCGCATAAAAGGGACGCCGATAAAGGTCTTGCAATCTTTCAGTCCGCATCCGCTGCTCAGTTTTGTTCAACCGATCCCACTTCGTTCCCACCACAATTAAGAACAGATTGCGTTCGTAGGCCCATTGGAGAATTTGACGTTCCTCTTCTTCTGGGTCCCGCCGAATATCCTGCACTAACACCCCACCTATGAGCTCCTGGCGGGTAGACAGGTATTTTTCCACGGCTTGCCCAAATTCATTCCGAGTCGTCTTAGAGACTTTAGCATACCCATATCCAGGCAGGTCTACCAAATGCCAGTTTGGCATGCGGTAAAAATGAATCCGTTGTGTCTTACCCGGATTGGCACTCACATGAGCCATCTTGGTTCGGGTTAAGGCATTAATTAGTGACGACTTCCCCGCATTGGAACGCCCTAAAAAAGCTAATTCAATCAATCCATCCGTGGGCATCTCGGCAGGCACCAGGGCTGATGCGACTAAACGGTCAATTTTTGGGGACAACTTGTTCCCTCACGATCTGCTGGGCCAACGCGAATTCCAGCACTTCATCCAAGTGCCGGACCAGATGGATTTGCATGGATCGTCTGACATTACGCGGCAAATCCTCCAAGTCGCTCTCGTTGTCCCGGGGTAAAATGATTTCGCGGATTCCCACACGGTGCGCCGCCAACGTCTTGTCTTTAATCCCTCCAACAGGCAACACATGACCGCGCAAGGTAATCTCCCCGGTCATGGCAATCGGAGCCTTAACAGGAATGTTGCTGAGAGCCGATACCATAGCGGTGGCCATCGCAATGCCGGCCGAAGGCCCGTCTTTGGGAATCGCGCCTTCGGGGACATGAACATGCAGGTCGAGCGTTTCATGAAACGTCGGATCGATGCCAAATTCCCGGGCCCTGGAACGAATAAAACTGTAGGCAGCCCGGGCGCTTTCTTGCATAACATCGCCCAATTGCCCCGTCAGATTCAGATGTCCCTTCCCTGGCATCGTCGTGACTTCAACAGGCATCACATCGCCACCCGCCTCGGTCACGGCCAGTCCTGTCACCATCCCTACCTCGTCTTCGGACTCCTTGGGCCGATGGTGGACTTGATGCGGTCCTAAATATTTTTCCAGGTTATTTACGGTGACCTTGACCAGGCGTTGTTGACCTTGGACAATTTCCCGTGCCACCTTACGGCAGATTGCCCCCAGCTGACGTTCTAACTGCCTGACTCCCGCTTCGCGGGTATAATGGCGGATCACATCAGCGATGGCATGTTGACTGATTTCCACCATCTCCACACTCAGCCCGTGATTTCTTGTCTGTTTGGGCCAGAGATATTGTAACGCAATGTGTAATTTTTCTTCTTCGGTGTACCCAGGAATCACAATGGTTTCCATCCGGTCCAACAATGGCTTGGGAATCGTGTGCAACACGTTGGCGGTGGTAATAAACATAACATGAGACAAATCAAAAGGCACTTCGATATAGTGGTCGGAAAAATGTGAGTTCTGTTCAGGATCCAGGACCTCTAACAAGGCCGCCGAGGGATCCCCACGAAAATCCATAGCCATCTTATCCACTTCGTCCAACAGAAACAACGGATTCTTTGATCCGGCCTGCTTCATTCCCTGGATAATCCGGCCCGGCAACGCGCCAACGTACGTTCGTCGATGCCCACGGATCTCCGCTTCATCCCGAACCCCCCCCAATGACACGCGCACAAAATTCCGATTCGTGGCGCGGGCGATAGACCGAGCCAAGGACGTTTTCCCTACGCCTGGAGGGCCGATTAAACACAGTATGGGACCTTTCAGACTCTGGGACAGTTGACGCACTGCCAAATATTCCAAAATCCGGTCCTTTACTTTCCCCAGGCCATAGTGGTCTTCATTGAGAATACGTTCCGCTTCTTCAACGTCAACCCGTTCATCGGTTTCCAGGCCCCATGGCAAATTTAGCAGCCAATCGACATAATTACGAACCACAACCGCTTCTGCCGACATTGTCGGCATTTTTGCGAGACGGTCAATTTCCCGCCCAATCTTCTCCCGTGTCTCGTCGCTAAGACCTGGGATGTCCGCCAAGCGCTTTCGTAATTCTTCCACTTCATCCGTGTGGTCGTCCGCTTCACCGAGTTCTTTTTGTATGGCTTTGAGTTGTTCTCGTAAGTAGTATTCCTTTTGGGTCCGTTCCATTTGCTTACGGACCCGGATGTTAATGCGCTTTTCAATCTCCAGCAACTCCATTTGCCGCGACAAAATGTCCGATACCTTCTTCAATCGATCCTCGGTAGGGAACACTTCCAACACTTCTTGTTTTTCGGCCGTGCGGATGTCCAAATAACTGATAATGGTGTCCGCTAGCCGGCCGGGATCATCGACGTTCATACTTAAAGATGCTTCTCCCGGCATTTTTTTGGAATTCTTGATGTAGAGTTCGAACAAATCTACGACGGCATGCATTAACGCCTCGGTCTCATCAGACATCGTGCTTTCTTCGGACACCGGTTCGATTTCGGCCTCGAAATATGTTCCTTCATCGGTAATCGTATGTATAATAGCCCGGGATCGACCTTCCACAACCACTTTAGCACCGCCAGTCGGCATCTTCAGTAGCTGTTTGACCTCTCCGACAATCCCGATCCGGTACAAATCTTCTTCATGGGGATCATCCATACGTGTGTCCTTTTGTGCTACAAAAACCAGTTCTTGCGAGCCTAGCATCGCTTGTTCGAGCGCCTTCAAACTGCGCTCACGACCCACTTCCAAGGGCACGACCATGTAAGGGAAAAGTAGAACGCCTCTAAGTGGAAGCAATGGCAATTGTGTTTCCACGAACAACCCCCCTATCTGATAGACCTATCCTCTTCTATCGTAACCATAATACTCAAATACATGAAAAGAGACGACCCTTTCGATGCAGGTCGTCTCGATTGGTTCCCGTGCCTCAAATACCCTTATGAACCCAGAGTAGCCGACGGACTTGCCGCAAGGAGGTCGGTTGAAACGATCCCCGGTGTGGCCTTAGTTGATACCAACTGGATGGCTTGGTCAATAGCCTCTTGCAGTCGGTCAATAGCAATGATTTCAATTCCTTTATTGTCCGTGAAAGATTGTTGCCAGTTGTCCCGGGGAATCAACACACGCGTGCACCCTGCTTGTTTAGCAGCTTCAATTTTGGCCACGATTCCTCCCACGGGTTTGATATATCCACGAATAGACAACTCTCCAGTCAAGGCCAACCGCCCGTCACAAGCTTTTCCTGTCATGGCTGAATAGAGTGCAGTGGCAATCGCTACCCCCGCTGATGGCCCATCCAGGGGTATCCCGCCAGGAAAATTGACATGGAGGTCAAAATCCCTCGGTTCCACGCTGCATTCATTGCGCAAGACGGTAAGGACGTTTTCGACAGAACCCCGTGCCATAGATTTGCGCCGAATTGTCCGGCCGGACCCGCCCATTTCTTCTTCGTCGACAATACCTGTAACGTATAACTGGCCAGTTCCCTTCATCGCAGGGTTTGCTACCGCTTCAATATCAATCACCGTGCCCAGATTAGGGCCATAAACAGCCAACCCGTTTACCACCCCAACTTGTGGCTCGTTTCCCACCTTCTTATCTGGCCGCGGATATG
>JAKADI010000020.1 GCA_021820675.1 Bacillota bacterium
ATTACGGTTGCTGCGATAACCCGCCGCAAGAAGAGCCGTAGCCACCCGGGCATGGACGAGCCCGGGAATGAGCGCCGGCAATCCATGATGTCCTTGCGCTTTTAACTGGTAATAAATTTCCTGGACGGCCGTCCGCCACAAATTCCGGTTTTCAGGCGTGGAGGGAAATGCCTGATACAAATACTCTAAGCTAACCCAATCCTCATCGGGTTCAACGATACCGGCATCTTCGCCTGCGCAATCGATAGTCATTTGTTCTCCCATGATGTTAAGTGCGCCAATTCGTCCGGGGTGAGGATCCGCTTGGCCAGCGGAAACACAATGAGATTTTCTTTTTGCATATGGGTTGAAAAAGCCCCGCGTAATGCAATGGCCGCATTCGCCCATTGCTCAAAAGTATTGTCCTCTCCAGCCCGCCATTGCACGTACCAACGTCCAAATTCCCCGCTTTCCTGCCGAATTCGTTCATGTTCTTCGAGCATCACGGGAATAGGGCTGTCTGGAACTCGTTCCACTATCCGCGGAAATAAAAATTCCTCTTCCCGCCTGGCGTGTTCATCCAACTCGGTTGTAAAGGCTCCCAAAAGACCATCGACGGTTTCGATAAAATAATCCCCCCGTCCGTTGATGCGAATTCCTTCGATGACCTCGGCCAAAGTGCTAAGCTTAAATACATAATCCTGATGTTCTTGCCTCAACTGGCTAATCAGATCCAAGGTTCAATTCCTCCTAATCGTCGACGCTTGTTCCCGGCCCATTCTTGACTCATCCGGCCCCAATTTGCCAACACCCCCAGACTTCTCGGAACCTTGTGGAGTGCTACCTAAAGTGTACGGCCGCATGACCGGATTTATTGTGATCGCTATCACGCTCGTGAGTTAAACGGCCTTGGGGCAATCATGCCAAGCCCTATGCCAGCCTCTGATAAATCTTCCCACTATTCTTCTTAATTATTTGCCCCAGAGCATTCCCGCCAAAGAATCCGGGCCTGTGCACACATGGCCTGCGCAAAACAAGGAGACTCTGAGTCCGCAGCCTCCTTGTGTTATACCCAGATCGTCGGCAAAGTTAAAATTATGAGAATATCGTGAGGTGAAGAAGTGCGATGCCCATAAGGCGCGGTGAATCAGACCGCGCATGGGATCGCTCTAGTGAGTGGCATGCCGAACTACCCGGTCGCTAGCGACCGGGTTCGCCGATCCGGGCGACACCGATTAGACGGGCTCTGTCACTACCGCAATGGCCGTGTCCCGATTCCATGCCAAAGCCCGAAATTGGAAGGGGCGATTCCTGTCGTCTTCTTCAGGTCCAACCAATTCCACACCGCATTGCGGAAACTGCAAGCATCCGGGGGGCCTTATTTTTGCAAAGGCTGGGATGTCCCCTCTCCACGCTTACAGTGCAAAATGCGGATAAGATTTGAATTGACAGATAGAGGAATTTTATTCAAAATACTAAACAACCTGTTTAGGAGGTGCTTGCTATGGCTATCGTGGATTTGACCATTCCCATTTATCACGGGATGGAGAGCTTTCCGGGCGAGCCCGGAGGTGCGTTCATCCGATTTGCCTCAATCGAAGGACAGGGGTTTTTATCCCATCAACTGCTTCTCTACAGTCACGGTGGTACTCATGTGGACGCCCCGAGCCATTTCCTTCATGATGGCTCCGATGTTATGGCCATGCCGCTGGAGCGGTTAATCGGGCCGGCGATGGTGGCGGACGTCGACGTACGCGAGCACGGCAAAGACCTTGCTCTTAAAGATATTCGCTGGCCCAAGGAACCCCATGCCGGGGACCGTGTGTTGCTAAGAACCGGCTGGGGCAAGCACTGGGGTCGGGAAGACTACTTTGACTCGTTTCCCAATCTTTCGATAGAAGTTGCCCGGTTTATCGCGGATAAAGGCGTGGCGGTATTGGGTTTGGATACTCCGACGCCCAACGCGCAGGCGGCGCAGGCCATCCACGAAATCCTCCTGGGACAGGGCATCATCATTATTGAGGGGCTTGTGAATTTAGAGCAAATTACGGTGTCAAAAGGACTGTTAATGTGCTTGCCGCTGGCGGTGGTCGGTCTGGATGGAGCGCCGGCCCGGGTCGTGTTCGCTACGAATTCGGCGAACGACAAGGTGATTGACGATGGTTAGAGTTGATTACGACGACCGCTGGCAATTGTCTGGCTTGCACGCTGCGATTTTGGCTAATCCGTGGATGCGCGTCGTGGTTTTGCCCGAGTTGGGAGGTAAAATTTGGAGTATCGAGTATCGCCCGCAGGCGCATGAATGGTTATGGCACAATCCGCGGATTGGCGCCGCACGTGCACCGTTCGGGGCCACGTTTGATGAAAATTGGTCAGGCGGGGCCGACGTGGCCTTTCCTACATGTTATCCGTCGCATTGGAACGGCTGGTCCGTTCCCGATCTAGGTGAGTTGTGGTCCATTCCCTGGCATGCCGCGTTTCACGCAGAGGAAGAAGAGGGAGTTCTTACGCTTTCCGCTGGGGGACGGATATGGCCGGTGAATATTGTTCGAACCATTCGGATGGACCATCGGCGTCCTCTTCTGACGTTGGGTTTTGAAATAATTAACGTCGGTTCCGAGCCCTACCCATTTATTATGGGATTTCATCCCGCTTTGGCGATAGCGCCGGGCTACCACATTGACTTGCCTCCTGGCACCGTGCGTGTGAATGAAGGGTCGGGAGTGATGGGAGCCATTGGGCAGGAATATCAATGGCCTATTCTCAAAACACCCCTTGGACAGCGCGATATGCGAGTGATTCCACCCCCGTCGTGCGGTGAGTTTGGCGGGCACTTTTTTTGGCCTAAGACACCAGATCTGTGGTGGTCCGTTATCGACCCTAAGCAGCGTATAGGGATAGGACTGGTTGCTCCACGCGACCGATTTCAGGGGTTGTGGCTGTGGCAAGTTTATGGAGGGTGGCGCGGCTACTATCACCTGGCCTTGGAACCGTGGACCGGATATCCCATTACGCTTGACAAGGCGGTGGACGCGGGCACGGCCCAATGGCTCAGTCCCGGTATACCATACTCGACCGAGATTAAGTTAACATGCTTTGAGGCCGTAGACCGGGTTACCGCAATCGATTGGGAGGCAAATGTACACAGCGGATAAAGAACCGTTCAAAGGTCGCTGCTCGTTCCAAGATATCGATAACCTGAGTTCGTTGACCCATGTCAGGACGGTTCACCTTGTTCCTTCGATAAACTGTGAGCCTCGTTTCAGCCAAATGCGGGCGGCCCGTCCCGGATCGACGCATCCCTGGTCAAACTTGGCATGCATCGACGGACGGATTTTCAGGTGACACATGCCAAGGGAAGCCCACGGAGACAATTTCTTCAGAGATTTCCGCCTGTGTCGTCTGAGCTGTGATTAGCCCCGTCCGGGGAAACCGCCGCGGTGGATCCTTCCCGGCAATTGGGCGGAAGCGAACGAGATCCGTTTTGAATAATGACTTAGGTGTCAACGAAGGTTGGACGAGGTCCAGTGGCTCGCCCCAATCTTTGAGTAAGTCATCCACCACTGAAACCAATATGTGAGGACGTGTTAGTGCATGGAGAGATTTGCCAACCACGTTGTGATCGTCACGGGAGCAGCATCGGGCATCGGCAAGGCGGCTACGCTGTTGTTCTTGGAAGAAAGGGCCCGCGTCGTCGCGGTCGATTTAAACAAGTCTGGGCTCGACGCCTTAAGCGAGGACGTCCCAACAGGCCACCGCGATCGCTTTTTGCCATTTTTGGCGGATGTGATCAATTTGGATCAAGTGGAGCAAATGGTGCGTTCGGTTGTGGATCGGTGGGGCACGATTAACGTGTTGTTCAATAACGCGGGAATTGAAGATACCGATTCTGTCACCGACACGACGGAAGAAATGTGGGATAGGCAGATTACTGTCAATTTGAAGAGTGTTTTCGCTTGTTCCAAATTTGTGCTACCCCAGATGCAAAAAACCGGCCATGGCGTGATCGTCAACACGGGATCGATTGAAGGAATCGTAGCGGAACCCCGCGGTGCCGCCTATGTCGCCTCTAAAGGCGGGGTCGTTATGCTGACCAAGGAAATGGCGTTAACCTACGCAAGCGACAACATTCGTGTGAATTGCGTGTGCCCGGGATGGATCGACACTCCTATGGCACGCCGGTCGATCGACAAGCACGGAGGGCTTGAGGTGATGATGCCGGAAATCCGGCGGCTGCAGCCGCTCGGACGTCTTGGAACACCGGTGGAGGTGGCGAAGGCGGTGTTGTTCCTTTCTTCCGATGACGCATCCTTCATTACCGGCACCACCCTGATGGTTGACGGCGGGTATACCGCGCAATAGGAGGACGTTTATGAAGTTGCGAAGTCAGAAGTGGTTTGAGCCGGGAACGGAGCCCACCGCGCAACATCGAGCGGCGCTTGCCGCAATGGGATTTGCTCCCGCTGCATTTGAGGGAAAGCCCATCATTGGCATTGCGAATTCGTGGAACGATCTGAACAACTGCAATCTCCCCCACAAGCATCTCGTGGAATCGGTCAAGCGCGGGGTGATTTTAGCGGGTGGATTTCCTTTTGAATTCCACTCGATTTCAACCGCGGCCGATTTTATGATGCCCTCCGATTTGCTCTACCGCAATCTGATGGCGATGGACGTAGAAGAAATGATTCGCGCCTATCCCGTCGACGGTGTGGTGCTGCTGTGCGAATGCGACAAAACTTGCCCGGCTCAACTCATGGCTGCCGCCAGCGCAGACATCCCCGCTCTGCAGCTGGCCGCGGGCCATCGTGCCTCCGGGTGGTTTCGCGGTCAACAGATCACCTACGCCACCGATTGGTGGCGACTGTGGGATGATTTCCAGGCGGGCCGATTGACGGCGGATGAATGGGCCCATGTCGAGCAACACATTTCCTGCTCGCTGGGCGGGTGCGCCGTGATGGGCACGGCGACGACCATGAAGAGCTTGTCGGAGGTACTGGGGATGATGCTCCCGGGCACCGCGGCCATTCCCGCCACCCACGCGGCTCGGGTTGGTGCAGCCGAAGCGACCGGCCGCCGGATTGTGGAAATGGTGCGGGAGGATTTGCGGCCCTCCAAGTTGATGACCGAATCCGCCTTCGATAATGCGATGACATTGCTGGCGGCCATGGGCGGATCGACCAATGCCGTGATCCATCTGACCGCCATTGCCGGGAGGTTAGGCATCCGGTTGTCTCTCGATGCCTTCGCCGCAAGCTTCAATGCGACGCCTTTAATCGTTGATTTACAGCCCAGCGGGCGCGCCAATATGGATGCCTTCTACCAAGCCGGGGGTGTTGGATCCGTCATTTATGAGTTGCTGCCGATCCTCCATGGCTCAGCGCTTACGGCAACCGGAAGGCCGCTGGGGGATGTTTACAAAGATGCCGCCCCAGTGGATGCGAAGATCATCCGCCCTCTGACCGCGCCGCTCGATGACGGGCCCAGCCTGACAATGCTGCGCGGTAATTTGGCGCCCGACGGCGCCATTATCAAGGGCTCGGCGTGTTCGCCAGGGTTAAAAAGCCATTGTGGAAAGGCCGTGGTATTTCATGATTACGCCGACCTTTTGGCGCGTATCGACGCGCCTGGTGTGGTGCCGGACGAGACTTGCGTTCTGGTGTTGCAAAACAGCGGGCCCGTTGGGGCGCCGGGGATGCCAGAATGGGGGTCGCTACCAATACCCAAACGGCTACTGAAAAATGGCGTTCGGGATATGGTGCGGGTCAGTGACGCTCGCATGAGCGGGACCGGGTTTGGAACAGTGGTTCTCCATGTGGCCCCGGAATCAGCCGTTGGCGGACCTTTGGCGCATGTGCAAGACGGGGATCTTATTGCGCTGGATATGGCGCACGGCACCCTGACCCTCAAGGTTTCAGAGCTGGAACTGGAGCGACGGCGCAAGAGCTGGCATGCTCCCCCATCGATTCACACGCGCGGGTTTCCGCGCCTATACAGAGATCATGTCTTGCAAGCCCATGAGGGCTGCGACTTTGACTTTCTTCGACCCGAGACCGGAGCACGTGCGCCATTCATTGAACCGGTGGTGGGAAAAAGCTGAGGGAATTTATCGTGATAACAGAATTGACAGAAAAACGAACTGTGTTTAAAATATATTTTAGGGGGTCGTGCGATGCGCAGCTATCGTGTTCCATCTGTTGAACGTGCCTTCGTTATTATGGATCAGATAGGACTAGCTCCCCGAGGCCTATCGCTGATGGAGATTACCGAACAGACAGGATTCCCAAAAACCACGGTATTCATGCTTTTGACGGTATTGGAACGCCTGGGGGCCTTGCGGCAGGTGGAGGGAAGGTATTTTCTGGGAAGCCATCTCGCCACGTTGGGAGGGCAAGCGTTACGGCGCTTGGACCTGCGAACTGTCGCTGACCCAGTGATGCGGCGTTTGTCAGAACAAACTGGGTTTACTGTTCACTTGGGGGTCCTTGAGCAATGCGAGATCATCTTTATCGGAAAGATCGAACACGAAGGGTTTATTCGCTTTTCCTCTTATGTTGGTTTGGCACAGCCGTTTCACGTTTCGAGTTTAGGAAAGGCTATTGCGGCATTCATGCCCCCAGAACGCATCGAGTCATTATTGGAATGTCAACTGAAGCGGCGCACGCGTTACACCATTACGGATCCTGAGTCTCTGCGCTGCGCGCTAGAGGTGGTTCGCCGCCAAGGTTACGCCGTCGAGGACGAGGAGGACGAGGAAGGGGTGCGGTGCATCGGGGTGCCGATCTTCGACCATAACGGCGATGTGGTCGGGGCGGTCAGTATCACCGCTGTGCGTGCATCTCTTCCCGTCGAGACGTTCCCGCAATACTCGGAGTCCGTTATTCAAGCGGGGCGGGAAATTAGCCGCCTTTTGGGGGAGTTGGCCCCTACTGGCCCATCAGCAACATGTGATAGGCCGTAGCACACAGGGCGGAGTCGGGATCACACAATGAGGAGGACGCGTTAATGGAGCTAACTGATAGCGAGTTGTTTTCGGTCTTGGAGGAGCGTTTGTACACCGCTGTGATTTCCGACGTTTTGGACGCCATGGGCCATCGCGATCAAGTGATGAACGCGAACCTGAATGCGTTAGCCACCGGTTCGGTCGTGGCGGGGCGGGCTCGAACGCTTTTGGCGGTGGACTACTACGAGCCGCTAGACGAGCCATACGGTACCGAACTGCGGTTTATTGACACTCTGGTCCCGGGAGATCTAGTGGTGGCTGGCACCAACGAGTCGGTCTACAACGGTCTTTGGGGCGAGCTGTTGTCGACCGCCTCCAAGGTGCGGGGAGCGCGAGGGGCCATTATCGACGGCTACGTGCGGGACGCACGCAGGATTAAGGACCTCGGCTTTCCGCTGTGGTGTACGGGGACCAAGCCGGTCGACTCGGCTGGACGTGGGATGACAATCGCGTATGACTGCACGGTCAAGTGCGGTGGGGTTTTGGTGAATTCCGGGGATATCGTGTTGGGCGACGAGGACGGGGTTGTGGTCATTCCCAGTCGGATTGCCCAGTCTGTGGTCCAAAAAGCGCTGGAGAAGGTAGCCGCAGAGGATGCGACACGCAGTGCCTTGCGGCAAGGAACGCCTCTCTCAGAAGTCTTTCAAAAGTTCGGCGTGTTGTAAACGAACGTTCAGGTGGTCGTTGGAGTTGATGGGTCGAAAAGCGAAAGGAAGAGGAGAAATGAAGAGTCATTTCCAGGGGACTCTGGCAATAGGCGCACTAAGCGTTCTCCTGGCAGGGTGTGGAGCATCTGCCGCTAACGGCGCTTCGGCGCATGGTCCCATCGCCCTAACCCTGTGGGAGAACTATGGCACTGAGGATGAGGCGACGGCGACCGTTGACTTGGTGAAGGCTTTTGAGAGGCTGCATCCCAACATTAAGATTCACGTCGTCAGCCAACCCGCGAGCAATTACTTCTCTTTACTGCAAGCAGCGGCGATTTCCAAGAACGGACCCGATTTGACGGTGATGTGGTCGGGCCTGTACGCGTTGAAGTACCAAGACTTCCTGGTGAATCTGAATCCTTATCTACCGGCTTCACTGCGATCCAAGGTTTACGGATTGCAGTACTCCTCTATCAATTTCAACCCTGCAAATGGCGTGCTGATAGCGCCGTTGGAGAATCAGTTCTACATGGGGTTTTATAACAAAGCCCTCTTCCACAAAGCGGGCATTCAATCGCCCCCGACGGACTGGGCTCAGTTGTATCGCGACTCGGCCATCTTAAAGAGTCATGGTATTACCCCGTTGCTCTACGGCAGCGGCAGCCAGTCAATTGGTTCGGAGTTTTATCCGTATTACGACTTGAGCTACTTGATGGCGGGTGTTTATTCCCCGTCTCAATGGAAAGGGCTTTATGACGGCAAGATCCCGTGGACGTCGGCTCCTATCAAAGCTCAGATGAACAAGTGGGTGGGGTTGTTCCGAAACGGATATACTAATCCGAACGCCTTAACCGCCACCAATATCTTGGCGGCCTTTGAACAAGGGAAGGGAGCCATGCTGATTAAAGGCAATTGGGACGTGTCAGTTCTTCAGCAGGCCATGGGCTCGAACCTGGGAGTCTTTTTGCCTCCGTATTCCTCGACTCCTCAGCACGCGGTGGACATGTTTCCCGGCGACGGGTATTCCATGACCACCTATTCCCAGCATAAGGCGCAAGACGCCCAGTTCCTGCGATTCATTCTCTCCCCCGAGGGGCAACGGATTGAGAGTCAGGCCGGGCTGATTCCCGACGTCAAGGGCAGCACCACCAGCAACGCCCTTAACAATCAGCTGCTACAGTACGCCGCCAAGGGCTACCGCGTCTATCCCATGATTGACAACATGATTCAGCCTAGTGTGGTGAGTGCCGGATCCAAAGAGCTTGACGCGGCTTTCGCAGGAAACATTACGGTGTCGCAAGCATTGAACAACCTGCAGCAAACGCTGAACAGTCTTCCGGCGTCGCAAAGATCTTCATCATACTGAGTTGGGTTGGGCTTAAAAGATGAGCATAAGGGGGAGGGGGATGAGTGATGCCTAAAAGAGTTTCGGCCGCACGAATGCTGGATGAGGGCGCCACTGCCGTTCCCTCCCTGGTTCATGGAACGAAGCGCGTCGGGTCGTTGCAACGGCAGCGGGGCCGAACCGGGGTGCTGTTTGCGATTCCCATTGTTGTTCTGGTGTCGTTTCTGCTTTTGTTTCCCATTATCGAGGCGTTCTATTATGGCTTTACCAATTGGAACGGCATATCGGCGCAATGGGTCGGGCTGGCGACATACCGGCAATTGATCACCAGTTCCGTGTTTTGGCGGGTGCTACTAAATAATGCGGTTTTGCTTGTCGCTATTCCTTTTGCCATCTTCATTCCCCTGGTCGTGGCCTTTCTCCTTAATCAAAAGGTTCCGGGGTGGAAGTTTTTTCGCTCGGTGTATTTTTTGCCGACCGCCGTGTCCTGGGTGGTGATTGGGATGGTGTCGATCCAGTTTTTTGCTTCCAACGGGTTGCTGAGCCAAGCCTTGCAGGCGTTGGGCCTGGGTGGAAGTCAGGCGGGCTTTTTGGGGCACAGCGCTACCGCCTTGGCGGCGGTGGCCGTAACTTTCATATGGTCTGTGTTTGGTACCAATACCATTATCTTTGCCACCGGTATGGCCACTCTTAGCACGGAGGTGCTGGAAGCTGCCCGTGTGGATGGCGCCAATGCCTGGACTGCGATGGTCCACATTATGATTCCCCTGTTGCGAAGATTTCTTCAGTTTGCCTTCATCATGACGCTGATCACCGCATTTACGGCATTGTTCAGCTTGATTTTCGTGATGACAGGCGGGGGGCCGGGGTACGGAACCACTACGCTTGAATTCTTCGTTTACCAACAAGCCTTTAGCCAGGGCCAGTTTGGAACGGGCGCCGCACTCGGCACGGTGCTGTTCCTCATCGTTTTCGGTATAAGCATCTTCCAGCTCCGTCTCATGAATGAAGACAAATATTAGACCGAGGAGGATCGGCATGGTGAGTTCGGCCCAGGCCCGGAGACGGTTAACCCGATGGCTCACATTTTTGGTTTTGGTCATCGTGACAGTTATCATGCTGTACCCGTTTTACTACATGATACGGTCGTCGTTTCAGTCGTTTGCTCAGTTCGAACAGGGACATGGGGTGTCTTGGATTAGCTGGGAGCAGCTCTTCTCTACGCTGCCTATCATGCGCGAACTGGCCAATTCCACGGTTGTCACGATTGGCACAGTGGTGCTCATCCTTGCGGTGAGTACCGCTGGCGGTTATGCGTTTTCCAAGCTGCGATTTCGAGGGAGCCACATCTTATTTATCGGGGTTGTTTCCACCATGATGGTGCCCTTGCAATCGATCATCATCCCGGAATACGCCAATATGAGCCAAGTGGGATTGGTCGGGCATTATATCGGGGCCATTTTGGTCTATGCGGCGTTAGGATCGCCCTTTGCGACCTTTTTGATGACCACATATTTTCGCGGCGTTCCTGATGATCTGCTCGAAGCTGCGGTGGTGGATGGCCTGTCGTATGCCCAAATATTTTTCCGTATTATGATTCCCATGGCGATTCCGGCGTTGTTTACGATTGCGGTGCTGCAGTTTATTCAGGTGTGGGACGATTTGCTGGTCGCGATGCTATTTTTGCCCAATCCTGCGGTTCGCACCATCACGGTGGGGTTGGCCACCCTTCAGGCTCAGCGGATCGTCAACGTGCCGGTGTTGATGGCCGGGTCTTTTGTCAGTGCGCTGCCCGCGGTTATCGTCTATCTTATATTTCAGCGCAGCTTAATCAATGGCTTGACGATGGGGATGGGGAAATAAGCCGGGCAGGCATACCGGGTGGCGTTATCCGTCAAGGTTCAAGGTGGGATGCTGACCATATTGCGAGGACGTCAGCATTGGCTGCCCGACACGTCGATCTAGGGGAGGTGAATGACGCATGGAGGAAGCATACAACTGGATTGGCATCGGCCGTGACGAGGGTGCCGGTGAGGTCCGTTAGTTTCTCATCCACAGGGGTTTGGGCGATGATGCGAGTCGTGCCATGCACGACCGCGGCTACCAGATGCCGGGGTTTAACGGTCTCACTGCCGGATCCCCTCAGCGTTTTGCCATCGCAAGCGATGGCATCCGACACCCCGTGCTGGGCCATCCAGTCGGTTAAAATGCAATCCAACGCCTCGGCATCGCTGTGTTGGAGAGCACGCATCTGGGCGGACGCGG
>JAKADI010000021.1 GCA_021820675.1 Bacillota bacterium
TCTGCTCTGCGAAAAGTGGCCCGCGTACGATTAACAAATGGTGAAGAAGTGACGGCGTATATCCCCGGAGTTGGCCACAATCTTCAAGAACACTCTGTTGTACTAGTACGTGGAGGTCGTGTTCGGGATTTGCCAGGGGTTCGTTACCACGTTATTCGAGGGGCTCTTGACGCAGGCGGCGTACAGAAGCGAGCGCAAGGTCGATCGAAATATGGCTCCAAGAAGAATCAACCGGCTGGTAAGAAGTAACGCAGCACAGTTAAGGAGGGAACTCATGCCCAGACGTGGAGGGGTTGGTGTCCGGGAAGTCACGCCGGATGCGATTTATAACAGTCCGCAAGTTGCAGCGCTTATTAATAAGGTCATGATGAGCGGCAAGAAAAGTTTAGCTGAACGTATTGTTTACCTAGCATTTGACAAGGTGTCCGAAAAGAGCCAAAAGGATGCCATGGAGGTGTTTGAGGGCGCGATAAAAAATATCACGCCGCTTTTGGAGGTTAGGCCCCGGCGTGTAGGCGGAGCTACTTATCAGGTTCCAATCGAGGTGCGCCCACAGCGGCGTATGTCGCTGGCTATCCGGTGGCTGGTTCAATATTCCCGTGCCCGTCATGAACGAACGATGGAAGAACGCCTAGCGAATGAAATTTTAGACGCCTATCAAAACAGTGGTGGCGCGGTGAAAAAACGTGATGAGACACACCGTATGGCAGAGGCCAACAAAGCTTTCGCTCATTATCGTTGGTAGACTCGACAAAGTAGGACAGTAGGTAAGAAGGGAGTTTCCCAGTTATGGCTCGAGCGTTTCCTTTAGAACGAACCCGAAACATCGGGATTATGGCTCATATTGATGCGGGGAAAACCACCACAACTGAGCGTATTTTGTTTTATACCCATCGTACTCACAAAATCGGTGAAGTTCACGAAGGAACGGCTACGATGGATTGGATGGTGCAAGAGCAAGAACGGGGAATCACCATTACGTCGGCGGCGACCACGACGACATGGCGTGACCACCGTATTAATATTATCGACACGCCCGGCCACGTGGACTTCACGGTTGAAGTAGA
The DNA here is from genome assembly GCA_021820675.1 of Bacillota bacterium. GTDB lineage: Bacteria > Bacillota > Sulfobacillia > Sulfobacillales > Sulfobacillaceae > Sulfobacillus. Next base: position 1,068 of record JAKADI010000021.1, read on the forward strand.
GCGGTCTTTGCGCGTACTGGATGGTGCCATTGCTGTATTTGACGCCAAAGGCGGTGTCGAGCCCCAGTCGGAGACGGTGTGGAGACAAGCAGACAAATACCGCGTGCCTCGAATGGCCTATGTCAATAAAATGGATATTATTGGAGCGGACTTCGCCAACACGGTAAGTCAAATAAACACGCGGTTGGGGGCAAATCCGGTTGCCATCCAGTGGCCCTGGGGAGCCGAAGCCCAGTTCAAAGGGCTTGTAGACCTGGTCAAGATGCAGGCCTATGTGTATGAGGATGATTTGGGAACACGTGGCGAATATGTCGCCATACCGGAAGAGTTGATGGATGTCTGTAACGAACGTCGGCAAATGCTTTTAGAGGCAGTCGCCGATGTGGACGACACGTTGATGGAAAAATATTTGGAGGGCGAAGAACTGACGGAGGCTGAAATTCGTGTAGGACTTCGGAAGGGAACGCTGTCTAGTCAACTGGTGCCCGTCTTATGTGGCTCATCTTACCGGAACAAAGGAGTTCAACCTCTTTTGGATGCCGTGGTGGATTATCTGCCGTCCCCTTTGGACGTTGGAGCCGTCCGAGGCCATGATCCGGCGACAGAAGAGGAAGCCCATCGTGACGTTTCCGACGACGCGCCTTTCTCAGGTCTTGCGTTTAAGATCATGTCTGATCCGTTTGTCGGCAAGCTGGCCTTCTTCAGAGTGTATTCGGGCACTCTGTCATCGGGCTCTTACGTCTTCAATGTTACAAAGGGACGCCGGGAGCGCATTGGCCGCATTCTCCAGATGCACGCCAATCACCGTGAAGAAATTGATACCGTTTACGCGGGAGACATCGCCGCGGCTGTAGGTCTTAAAGAAACGACAACAGGGGATACGCTGGCTGATGAACAAAAGCCGATCCTTCTCGAGTCAATGGTGTTTCCGGAACCGGTTATATCCGTGGCTATTGAACCGAAGACGAAGGCTGACCAGGATAAGATGGGAACGGCGTTGACGAAGTTGGCCGAAGAGGACCCGACTTTTCGCATGTACACCGATCAGGAAACTGGGCAAACCATTATCGAGGGTATGGGAGAACTGCACCTGGAGATCATCGTGGACCGGCTGCTACGTGAGTTTAAGGTTCAAGCCAATGTTGGTAAACCGCAGGTGGCTTACAAAGAAACCTTGCGTAAAGCCGTGGAGGCAGAAGGTAAATTTATTCGTCAAAGCGGTGGACGTGGGCAGTATGGTCACGTATGGCTAAGAGTTGAGCCGTTGGAGCCTGGGCAAGGATTTGAATACGTCAACAAGATTGTTGGTGGTGTGATCCCGAGAGAGTACATTCCGGCCGTTGAGGCTGGGGTCAAAGAAGCCATGGAATCTGGGGTATTGGCTGGATACCCCGTATTGGATGTTCGTGTTACACTATTTGACGGTTCCTACCACGAAGTCGACTCTAGTGAAATGGCTTTTAAGATCGCAGGTTCCATGGGATTCAAGGCTGCAGCACAAAAAGCTAACCCGGTGTTGTTAGAGCCTATCATGGCCGTCGAGGTTGTGGTGCCTGATGAGTACATGGGTGATGTGATCGGCGATCTGAATTCGCGGCGGGGCCGCATTGAGGGTATGGATCCCAGGCCAGGAGGCGTTCAAGCCATAAGGGGGCACGTACCCTTGGCGGAGATGTTTGGTTACGCCACGGACCTTCGCTCCCGATCTCAAGGGCGAGGTACCTATACGATGCAATTTTCGCATTATGAAGAGGCACCCAAGCATGTCACAGAACAGGTCATAAAAGCCAGACACTAAGGAAGCTGGCGAAGGAAACTAACGAGGAGGATTTAGCAATGGCAAAAAAGAAGTACGAGCGTACCAAGCCACACATTAACGTAGGGACAATTGGTCATGTTGACCATGGGAAGACGACGTTAACGGCGGCTATTACCCGTGTGTTGGCGACTTTAGGGCAAGCGGAATTTACCGCCTACGACCAAATCGACAAGGCGCCCGAAGAGCGTGAACGCGGTATTACTATTGCCACGGCGCACGTGGAGTACGAGACGGACAAGAGGCACTACGCTCACGTCGACTGCCCGGGGCATGCCGACTATGTCAAGAACATGATTACCGGTGCAGCTCAGATGGACGGTGCAATTTTAGTCGTGTCAGCTGCTGATGGACCTATGCCGCAGACCCGCGAACACATTCTACTGGCTCGTCAGGTGGGTGTGCCGAATATTGTGGTATTTCTTAACAAGGCAGACATGGTTGACGACCCGGAATTGATGGAACTGGTCGAAATCGAAGTTCGTGAACTATTGAGCAGCTACGAGTTCCCTGGCGACGACATTCCGGTTGTGGCGGGATCGGCTTTGAAGGCTTTGGAATGCGGTTGTGGAAAGCGCGATTGTGAATGGTGCGGCAAGATTTGGGACCTCATGGATGCGGTAGATGACTACGTACCGACCCCTGAACGGGACACCAATCGTCCTTTCTTGATGCCGGTTGAAGACACTATGTCCATTACAGGACGTGGAACGGTGGTAACGGGTCGTGTAGAGCGGGGAACCATCAAGGTTGGAGAAGAAGTTGAAATTGTTGGTCTGACCGAGATGGCAAAGAAGACCGTCGTGACTGGAGTGGAAATGTTCCGCAAGACTTTAGACCAAGCGGTTGCGGGGGATAACGTCGGATGTCTGTTGCGTGGCGTTGACAAAGATGAAGTGGAACGGGGACAGGTTTTGTCCAAACCCGGTAGTATTCATCCACATACGAAATACAAAGCTGAAGTTTACGTTTTAACAAAGGAGGAGGGCGGTCGGCATACCCCTTTCTTTAATGGATATCGGCCACAATTCTACTTCCGGACGACGGACGTCACGGGGATGGTTAATCTGCCTGAGGGTGTTGAAATGGTGATGCCAGGTGACAACATCCAAATGGAAGTAGAATTAATTGCGCCGATTGCTATGGAAGAAGGCCTTCGTTTCGCTATTCGCGAAGGGGGCCGCACTGTGGGCGCTGGCGTAGTGACCCAAATATTGGCATAGGGTAAGGGGGAGCGGACAGTGGCCCAGCAGAAGATTCGAATTCGGTTAAAGGGTTACGATTATGAAGTCTTAGACAAGTCAGCGGCGACAATTGTGGAGACCGCGCGGCGCAATGGTGCCGCAGTCTCCGGCCCGGTGCCGTTGCCAACGGAAAAAAAGGTGTACACGGTTCTGACTGCCCCTAACGGAGAGAAAGACATTCGCGAGCAGTTTGAGCGCCGGATTCACAAACGTTTGATCGATATCATGGATCCGAGTCAAAAAACGGTCAATGCGCTCATGCGTCTGGATCTCCCGGCCGGAGTGGATATCGAGATTAAGCTGTAGGCGGGAGGATGTTATGAAGGGAATTATTGGGATCAAGGTAGGCATGACCCAAGTGTTCGATGACGAGGGCCGTGCCGTTCCCGTTACGGTTATCCATGCCGAGCCAAACAGGGTATTGCGGTTGCGGACCGAGGCAAAAGATGGCTACAACGCCGTTCAACTTGGGGTCGGTGCAATCAAACCCCACAAGGTAGCCCGACCGCAACGCATTGACTTTGAAAAGCTGGGTGTCGAACCCGTACGGTATGTGCGCGAGTTTAGACTACCGGGGTCTACGGACTTGGAGCCAGGCTCGCTGCTAAAAGTTGAGGAAGCCTTCAACGCGGGTGACATTGTCGATGTAACCGGGACCAGTAAAGGAAAAGGATTCGCCGGGGTTATTAAGCGCTGGGGATTTCGGCGTGGACCAACCACTCACGGGTCTAAATACCACCGTCGGGTGGGCTCGTTGGCAGCCAGAACATCTGGAGGTGGGGGTCGGGTGCACCCCGGGAGGAAGATGCCCGGACATAAAGGGCATGCTCGCGTGACCATTCTTAAGCTTCGAGTCGAAAGAGTGGATGCGGACCGGAGTTTGTTGTTAGTGCGGGGAGCTGTTCCAGGTCCCCGGGGTTCGGTAGTTCTAGTAAGGGATTCCGTGCGTAATCGGAAAGGAGCGAGGTAGGCATGCCGACAGTGAACGTGTACGACCTTCAAGGACAGGTTACCGGTGAGCTAACCCTTTCTGATGTCATATTCCAGGTTCCGATTAACATGGCGTTGCTCCATCAAGCCATTGTGGCGTTCGAAGCAAATCAGCGCGCTGGAACTGCGGACACGAAAACCCGGTCGGAGGTGCGCGGGGGGGGCCGTAAACCGTGGCGTCAAAAGGGAACAGGGCGGGCACGGGCCGGGACTATTCGTGCTCCCCATTGGCGCCATGGTGGAGTTGTGTTCGGCCCGCATCCGCGGGACTTCTCGGTTAAGTTTCCGCGTAAGATGCGCAGAGCGGCTATACGGCAAGCGTTGAGTGCAAAATTAGCGGCTAATGAGCTCAAGGTAGTCAATGATTTAACGCTGAGCGAAATTAAGACAAAACATGTGTTGGCCGCACTAGATAGGTTGAACGTGGGGCGCAATGTCTTATTTGTGACGGCCACTCCCAATGAACGCTGGAAATTGTCGGCGCGTAATTTCAAAGGCGTACACACGGTAACCACAGACAACTTGAATGCCTATAGTCTGCTTCGGTACCACCAAATTGTTCTAGACGCGGGTGCTGTGGCTCGAGTGGAAGAGGTGTTTGCTCGATGAAAACGGCTTATGATGTCATTATTCGGCCTATTGTAACGGAGGAGGCCACGGACCAAATGGCCCTCAATAAGTACACGTTTGAGGTTTCGCCACGGGCAAATAAAGTCGAAATCCGTAACGCCATTGAAGAAATCTTCAGGGTGCACGTCGTGAAAGTCAACACTTTATGGCGACCTAGCAAGGAAAAGCGGCGGGGGATGATCGTGGGTCGGACTCCTCGTCGTAAAAAAGCTGTCATAACTTTAGCGCCTGGGGACACGATTGACATCTTTGAAGGCGTTTGACATTAAGGAGGTGGAACATGGCAGTTCGAAAAATGAAACCAACATCTCCTGGTGTGCGGCATATGACAGTGTCCACCTTTGAGGAGATCACGAAGACCGAACCAGAAAAAAGCCTAGTGGTCGGTATACACCGTAAAGCGGGCCGCAACAACTACGGACGTATTACCACACGTCATCGCGGTGGCGGTACCAAGAGACTGTATCGACAGATTGATTTCAAGCGCACCAAAGAAGACGTAGCGGCGGTAGTTCAGGCCATTGAGTACGATCCGTTTCGGACAGCTCGGATCGCGCTCATAAAGTACGAAGATGGGATAAAGGCCTATATTTTGGCCCCCGTAGGGCTAAAAGTCGGCGATACCGTCATTTCCGGATCCAGCGCTGATATCAAACCCGGTAATGCCTTGAAGTTGCAGGATGTTCCGGTTGGTACGATTGTGCATAATGTGGAATTGACTCCGGGAAAGGGTGCCCAATTGGCCAGATCCGCTGGGGCCTCGGCGCAACTCGCCGCTAAAGAGGGGAAGTACGCACTGTTACGCCTGCCATCTGGCGAGGTCCGGCGAGTACCGGTATCTGCCCGGGCTACCATTGGGCAGGTCGGAAACGTGGAACACGAAAATATTGTGATGGGTAAAGCAGGGCGGAACCGGCACCTCGGGTGGAGGCCTACCGTTCGCGGTAGTGTAATGAACCCTGTCGACCACCCTCACGGTGGTGGTGAGGGTAAGGCACCGGTCGGACATAAACATCCGATGACACCGTGGGGAAAACCTGCACTGGGTAAAAAGACCCGGAAGAAACACAAAGCTTCCGACCGACTGATTGTGCGGCGGCGGAAGACAGGGAGGTAGAGTATGAGTCGGTCGACAAAAAAAGGTCCATACGTCGATGAGAAACTGATGAAGAAAATCGATGCGTTGAATGCCAAAAATGATAAACGAGTTGTCAAGACTTGGGCTCGGGCCTCCACTGTTGTTCCAGACATGGTGGGACACACCGTCGCCATTCATGATGGACGGAGACATGTGCCCATATACATTACTGAAGAGATGGTTGGACACAAGCTTGGGGAATTTGCTCCGACGCGTACCTTTAAGGGTCATGGAGACAAGACCGAGCGGTCCACGGCTCTGAAATAAGGAGATGGCATTAATGGCAGACGTAGCAGAAGCTCGGGCACATGTGCGCCATGTCCGCATCGCTCCCCGCAAGGTCCGAATTGTTGTGGACCTAATCCGGGGAAAAAATATTGGGGACGCAGAGGCCATATTGCGGCACACACCAAAGCGAGCCTCAGTTGTGGTGGCGAAGCTACTTAAGAGTGCGGTCGCCAATGCGCAACACAACTTCGATATGGACGTAAGAGATTTGTATGTTCATGCGGTGTGGGTTGATGGCGGACCAACGCTTAAACGTATTCATCCTCGCAGTCGGGGGCAAGCATTCTCGATCCTGAAACGGACGAGTCACATTTCGGTTGTGTTACGACCCAAGCACAACGGCTAGGAGGGAATCATGGGGCAAAAAATACATCCCAAGGGGTTACGCTTGGGGATTGTTAAGGAATGGGATTCCAGGTGGTACGGCAGCCGCAAGAATACACCGGGACTACTCGGCGAGGACTTGGCTATTAGGCGATTTATCAAAAAAAGGCATCACTCAGCAGGGATAGCCCGAGTGGAAATTGAGCGGGGCTCGGCAAACAAACTCAAGGTGAGCGTGCATACAGGAAAGCCTGGCATGGTAATCGGCAAGGGTGGGGTAGGGGTCGATGCGTTGCGTAAGGACCTCGAGAGGATCACGAAAAAAAACGTCAATTTGAACATTCTCGAAGTCAAGTCGCCTGATGCGGATGCGCAATTGGTGGCGGAGAATGTCGCGGGCCAACTGGAACGCCGCATTGCCTTTAAACGAGCCATGAAGCAGTCGATTACTCGGACAATGAGATTGAACGGCGTTCAAGGCATCAAGATCATGGTCAGCGGTCGGCTTGGCGGAGCCGAAATTGCTCGCCGTGAATGGGCATGGGAAGGCTCCATTCCCTTACACACCCTGCGAGCCGATATTGACTATGGATTCGCCGAGGCGCACACAACCTATGGGATCATCGGAGTTAAAGTGTGGATTTACAAAGGTCAGGTCCTGCCTGCAGTCAAGAAACGCGTGCTGAACGCGCGGGAGGGAGGTCAATAATCATGTTGCAGCCAAAGCGTACCAAGTATCGCAAGATGCACCGGGGGCGCATGAAAGGAACTGCGCACCGGGGAAATAAAGTGGTCTTTGGCGAATACGGCCTCCAAGCGCTGGAGCCTGCTTGGATCACGGACCGGCAAATTGAGGCAGCTCGTGTAGCCTTGACTCGGTACATTCGTCGGGGTGGTCAGGTGTGGATCACGATTTTTCCGGACAAGCCGGTGACAAAAAAACCCGCGGAGACACGTCAAGGTAGTGGTAAGGGTAACGTGGAGTTTTGGGTCGCGGTTGTCAAGCCGCAAAGGGTCATGTTTGAACTTGCTGGCGTGCCTGAAGACGTGGCGCGTGAGGCAATGCGATTAGCGGCTCACAAGTTGCCAATCAGGACGCGGTTCGTTAAACGCGAGGAGTCGGGGGAGGGTGCGCATGAAGCCTAAAGATATCCGAGAGCTCACCCATGAGGAGCTACAAGCCAAGTTGCGAACTTTGAAAGAGGAGCTTTTCCGACTTCGCTTCCAACTTGCAACCGCCCAGTTGGAGAATCCCATGCGCGTCCGCCAAGTCCGGAAAGATATTGCCAGAGTGCACACCATCATGCGGGAGCGCGAGCTCCGGCAGGACGCGAAATAGGGGGGCAGAAGCGACATGGAAAAACCAATGGGAAAGCGGAAGGTGCGAGAGGGAACGGTTGTTAGCGACAAGATGAATAAAACCGTGGTCGTGGCTGTCGAATCATTAGTTCGCCATTCCATTTACGGCCGGACCATGAGGCGAACGAAGCGGTTTAAAGCGCATGACGAAGAAAACCAGTGCCGATCGGGGGATGTGGTGCGCATTGAAGAGACGCGGCCCCTTTCTAAAGAAAAACGCTGGCGTGTTATTGAGATAATTCGGCGCGCTGACGAGCTCCAATAGCTTTGACGATAAACACGAGCCAGGTTATGGAAAGGAGGTATTTCTCATGATACAACCGCAAACCCGTCTAGCTGTCGCCGACAATACGGGCGCGAAGGAAATCATGTGTATCCGGGTTTTAGGCGGTTCGTTCCGGCGGTACGGAAATATTGGCGACGTGATCGTGGCATCGGTAAAAGTGGCAACGCCCGGGGGCGTGGTCAAAAAGGGCGACGTTGTGAAAGCTGTTATTGTCCGTACGAAGACCGGACGCCGGCGAAATGATGGATCGTATATCAAGTTCGACGAAAACGCAGCAGTCATCTTACGTGGTGAGGAAAAAGAACCGCGTGGGACCCGAATTTTTGGACCGGTGGCCAGGGAACTGCGCGAACGGGATTTTATGAAAATCGTATCCTTGGCGCCCGAGGTACTCTAGCGTAGCACAACCGAAAAAGGCGGAAGGAGGGACTAGGGTGCACGTAAAAAAAGGCGATTTAGTTAAGGTGTTGGCAGGAAAAGATAAAGGTAAGCAGGGGAAGATTATCCGGGCTATGCCGAAGGAAAACCGTGTCGTGGTGGACAAGATCAATCTGATGAAAAAACACCAGAAGCCAACGCAGCAACATCCGCAAGGTGGTATTATCGCGATGGAAGCGCCCTTGCATGTATCTAACGTCATGGTAATCTGCCCGTCTTGTAAAAAACCCACAAGATCTGGACACAAGTTCTTAGACAATGGTAAGAAGGTGCGGCAGTGTAAGCGGTGTGGTGCTGCCATCGATTAAAAGCGCGAGAAGGAACAGGGGGTAAATAATGGCTGTGGTGTCCGAGCTCAAGGAACGGTACGAAAATCAAATTGTGCCGCGCCTACAAGAGCGCTTTACGTACAAGAATGCGATGAACGTGCCCAAGCTTGTCAAGGTTGTTATTAATATGGGTGTTGGGGATTCAATCGGAAATCCCAAGTTACTCGAGGCAGCCGTTAATGACTTGGCTACGATCACCGGGCAGAAACCATTGGTAACACGGGCAAAAAGGTCAATTGCGTCATTTAAGGTCCGGGAAGGTATGCCCATCGGGACCAAGGTGACCCTTCGCGGACAACGGATGTATGATTTTGTGGAGAAACTGTTCTTCGTGGCTCTTCCCCGAGTTCGGGACTTTCGCGGTGTGTCGACCAAGGGATTTGACGGGCGAGGAAACTATACCTTAGGGATACGTGAACAAATCATATTCCCGGAAATTGACTATGACAAGGTGGAGAAAGTGCGGGGTATGGATGTTACATTGGTAACGAGCGCTGAGACTGACGAGGAGGCCAAAGAACTTTTGACCTTGCTCGGGATGCCGTTTACACCACAACGTTAGGAGGGATGACATGGCCAAAAAGTCACTAATTGCTAAGGCGAAACGCACGCCAAAATATAAAGTCCGTAAGTACCATCGCTGCCAAGTGTGTGGAAGGCCGCACGGATATATCCGCGACTTTGGATTATGTCGATTATGTTTTCGCCAATTAGCGCACCAAGGACAGATTCCTGGTGTACGCAAAGCCAGCTGGTAAGTGAGAGGAGGATCGCAGTGACTGATCCCATTGCAGATATGTTAACACGCATTCGGAACGCCAATGTTGTCTATCGTGAACATGTTGATGTTCCTGATTCCAAGATTAAACGTGCTCTGGCGCACATTTTAAAACAAGAAGGATTTATCCGTGATTACGAAATGGTGGAAGATGGGAAGCATGGTGTGATACGTCTCCACCTTAAGTACGGGCCTAATCGTGAGCGAGTTATTTCCGGGCTAAAGCGTATTAGCCGACCCGGCTTGCGCGTGTACGCGGGGAATGACGAATTGCCTCGAGTCCTGGGCGGGCTGGGTATCGCGGTGCTGTCGACGTCACGTGGAGTCATGACAGAGAAACAAGCGCGGGAGATCCACGTGGGCGGAGAGGTGCTTTGCTACGTTTGGTAAGGTAGATTATGAGGAGGAATTTCGGGGATGTCACGAATAGGCAAATTAGCGATTCCCGTTCCTGCTGGTGTTAGTGTTACTATCGAAGGAACACGGGTACACGTGAAAGGACCCAAGGGTGAACTTGAACGCACCCTAAGGCCCG
>JAKADI010000022.1 GCA_021820675.1 Bacillota bacterium
TCGCCGCGGCAAAATTCACACACCCCTTTTAGCTTTTGGATCATCTGTCAGGGATTCAGGTATGTATTGTTGGAATGAACTGGGCAGATTCGACAAGATAAAATCTTGGTTGGTCAACAAGATACAGGTTAACAACTCGAACAGCGCATACGGGTTTTGGAAGTCCCATGCCGTCACAGCTTGAATTCGGCGTAATCGGTATTTTAGTGTTCCGGGATGTATGTAGAGAGCTTCACTCGTCTTTTTTGCGCTCATTTTGCACTTAATATACGTATGGAGGGTGAGCATCAATTGACTGCCATGTTTACGGTCTTCTCGTTTGAGGGGTTCTAAAAACTCATGGCATAACCGCAATAACTCGGCATTTTCTTTTAGATAGGGAACCAAACGGACGCCTGGAATATCATCCCAAGCAAGCACTCCATCGTGTCCTAGAACTCGTGCCAGTGTAGCAGCTTCGCATGCTTCGGTAAATGATCGGGATAACTCACCGGGTTCTAAGGCAAGGTGGCCTAGTCCCATGTAAATCGACGAATGAGTGTGCTGACTCAACATGCGTTGCGTACTTTTAAGAATGGCTAGTTGATTTGAAGTCAATTCCGCCGTGCGAATAATCCCTGTCCAATAAGTTTTATGGAGGAGAGCGAACCAAGTGGGAACGCCGAAATCCTGCCCTATGTGCCGCATTTGTTGCAGGACAGGCATATCATCAGCCGACTCGGTGGAGTCACCGTGCCACACAATCGCGTTGGCAGGACAGACGTTTGATGTTGGCCACAGGTGGTCCCATTGCTGAAGCCATGCGGATTTGTCGGGGCCGTTTGGGCTAACTAATAAAGAGACAAAACGCGATTCGGCGTCAGCCATCCAATACCCGGTCGAGGCGGCTTGTTCGGCCCAGCAGGTGGAAACCAAGCGCGCCACAAAAGCCAAAATGTCCATCAGATTGTTTATCCCTTGGCCATCCACGGTGGAAGTATAAACATATCCAACCGTTCTTCGATGCCAAAAAACCGGTTGTGAGAACGTGTCTGTGCCCATGTCACGGGGTGGCGAAGTGCCCCAGGTGCGGTGAGTATGATCTTCAAACCATAACGGCAACCCTATGGATTCGGAAGCTGCGGCTAATACATCGGCGATATTGGGGCTGGTTTTTGCTAATTCTGCTATTAAGGCAGACATCGAGTGTACTTCTTTGGGGATTTCAGCAGAGACGGAACGTTTGCTGGGTGCCATTTTCTTTATGGTATCCGGTGTCACGGGAAAATGGGCGCGACATGCCTCTTGCGACAACGGTTCTGAACGCGAGATCACAAGTTGGCACGGTTGATCGTCCCATGCCAAGGTGTGGTGCACGGAGACCCATCCCGGACCCTGATAGTGGCTTGTCACGGCCCCCACTACACCGCAAGTTATGTAGCAGAGATTTGGGTGCATTCGGCTTAAACCCGCAATCGGGCATCGGTGAATCGTGGCCTGAATCGTCTCCTGTTCCTTTTTCGTTGGATCCGACAGCGAAAGTGCAGTGGATGCTCCAATGGCCTCTTTAAAAGCTAGCGTTGCGGCTACCGTTTGTTGTAGGGAGTTAGTCGGCATATTCTGTTCGGTTATCCACTGACGCACCCATTGCGCGATTTCGAATGATTGCGAAAACGCTTCTTCGGAGGAAATTGGATGCGGCTGTGTAAGATATGGCATAAGTCGCTGAACAAATTGCTCTCGAAGCCCCAATAGGCACCTGCTTTCTCATTGTATAAATGGACAAAAGGTCATCCTTCCGACTTGACCATATTGATAATGACAAACTAACGCCCAGTGGCTACCATTATATCACAAATTTCGATAAAGGAGGAATTGAAATGCTATTCGAAACTATCGATCAACAACAAGAAGAATGGGCAAAATGGGTTTTGCGCCGTCAAAGGGGCATTCCTAACAACCGCAAGTTGTTTGTTTTGGCTTGTATGGATGAGCGTTTGCCTGTAGAAGAAGCCTTAGGAATTGGTCCAGGGGATGCTCATGTGTTTCGCAATGCAGGAGGGTTGGTAACAGACGATGCCATTCGTTCAGCAATGTTGACCACCAACTTTTTTGGCACAGAAGAGATTATTATTGTCAATCACACCGAATGCGGGATGATGTCGGCTTCGACTGAAGATCTCATTAAAACCCTACAGAGTTCAATAGGCGATCTATCGGCTGTGACTCTTGATCCGGCTCTTCCCGAATTACAGTTGACAACTTCCCATGCTTTGGGACGTTGGATAAAAATGTTCGAGGATGTTGACGAGATATCGATGGCGCAGGTTGCTTATCTTAAAAATCACCCCTTTATCCCTTCCCACGTACAGATTCAGTCCTATGTCTATGAAGTGGAAACAGGAAAATTGCGCAAGCCTTATGCCCGGTTATCGGAGCACGTCAACAACGCAAAATCGATGAAAGAGCCACTCAATCAATAAGGGTCACGCCGTGTTGGATTGTCCGAGATTGTCAGCTGGGGAACGAGTTGGGGGATCGTGAAGCGATCTCGGCCGGTCCCCAGCCTGTCAGTAGGTACGCGGACCCACGCAAGATTTAGGTCTGTGGCCGAATTTCATCGTTTTGGTATCCTTCAGAATAAATTGTCGGAGAGGGGTATGTTTGATGGAGAGTTCCCTCAATTTGATGTTGTTGTCTGGCGATTATGCCAAAATGCATGCGGCCGCCATTGTCACGTTAGTTGCGTCCAGTCTTGGTCAATCCGTCAATGTGTTTGTATCGATGGAATCCTTACCGGCTTTTCACAAGGATGGCGTAGAACGTGAGAAGGTGCCAAAAGGCCCTGTCGGGCAACAAATCGCCAAAACAGCCTCGCCGGATTATTTAGGGCTTTTTGAGCAGGCCAAGGAAATGGGAGACGTACATTTATACGCCTGCAGTTTGGCTGCGGATGTCATGGGTTGGGATCTTCGTGATTTGTCGCCATTGTTTGAAGATATGATGGGCGTCGCGGGATTTTTAGGCAAAGCGTCTGAAGGAACCTCATTGACATTTTGATATCGTGATGGACGACCGTAACAGATCCGGTGCTTCTTTATCAGAGACAATTTGGTCGAGCGCCCAGGGGCACTTTGGTTCTGTCACATTCCTCCCTTGGACGCATTCGATCTTGGCGTCTTCGTCTTGCTATGTCACGTCACGTAAAACAAAGAATGGGTTGAACTTGAGGCGGCATTGCCAACGTAGTGATAGCAATTGACGATCGTTCGATAGAGCGCCGAAGGGGAAGAAGGTCGTAAGACCGTAAATCATGAGGAGACCATAGGACATTGAGGTAGGGGGATTATGATGGAATCTGACATCAAAATCATCGATGCGCGCGGGTCGTTTTGCCCCGGTCCTCTGATGGAACTCATCAAGGGAATCCGTCAGGAGCCCGTGGGAACGGTTCTGGAGATATGGTCTTCTGATCGTGGCTCGGCTAAAGACATTCCAGAATGGGTGGCACGAGCTGGCCACGAGCTCGTAGCGAATATTGAAGAGAACAACATCTTTAAGGTTCAAGTCAAGCGGTTGAAATAGGGATCCGAAAAAATTTCGGGAAAACAGGAGGAGTTTACATGGCCAAACGTGTCGTGTTGTTAGGCGGAGGGGTTGGCGGGAGTATGGTGTCCAACCAGATGGCTCGGCAGCTGAAATCCGAAATTTTGGCCGGCGAGGTCGAAATCACCGTTATCAATGAGAGCGATGAGCATGTATATCAGCCCTATTTTCTTTACATGGCATTTGACCAGGCCGTGCCGGCCGACGCCAAACGTTCGGAACGTTTGGTATTGCATCACTTGGTCAAGTTAGTTGTGGGGCAGGCGGATCGGGTAGATTGCGAGCAAAGTGCGGTGTTGATGGCTGATGGCAGCAAGATTGCCTATGACTTTTTGGTCATTGCTACGGGAAGCCGACCTGCCCCAGAAACAGTCCCGGGACTGGTTGAAGGGGGCCATATTTTTTATACGGAAGAGGGTGCCCTAAAGCTTCGGGACGCGTTGCATGACTTCAAGGGCGGTCGAGTTGTAATCACGGTCGGCGTCCCCCACAAATGCCCGGTAGCTCCGGTCGAGTTTACGCTCATGGTGCGAGATTGGTTGAACACGCACGGCATGGAGGATTCTGAAGTCCTTTACACATATCCCATTGGACGACTGCATTCATTGGAACCGGTAGCCAACTGGGCCGTCAAGGTCTTTGAGGATCGGAACATTCAATCCCGGACATTTTTTAACGCCGAGTCCGTCGACCCACAAAAGCAGACGGTCACCAGTTTGGAGGGAGACACTGTGAAATACGATCTTCTCGTCGCCATTCCTCCCCACACCGGCCAAGAAGTGATTAAGCGCTCAGAGTTTGGCGATGCCGGCGGCTGGATTCCCACAAATCGTCATAGCCTACAAATGGAAGGTCACGACAATATTTATGTGTTAGGCGATGCAACTAATCTGCCTATCAGCAAAGCCGGGTCTACCGCTCACTTTGAGGCGGACGTTGTCGCCAGCAATCTCGTCAGCCGGTTGCGGGGCGGTCTTGGATCGGTTCGGTATGACGGGAAAGTATTTTGCTTTATCGAAACCGGCAATGACGAGGCGACTTATATCAAATTCGATTATCAGAATCCACCCCGGCCCCAAACCCCGAGCGAGTTGATTCACTTGTACAAACTGGCCTTTAACAAAATGTATTGGCTGTCAGCAGCTGGAATTTTATAGCTGGCACACGGATGGGAGGTAATGCGGATGGCGACGATAGGAGTGGAGGAAACCGTCCTTCGTGAAATAGCATCGTTGTTAGGCGCTATTAAGGACAGCGCGACACCGGGACTCGCGGAACGGATCACAGCGCTCGTGAGTTCGTTGGGCGTTGTGGTGGCTGAGGTCGAACCTGCGCCAGCGAGTGCCTTGGTCCAATCAGCGATGTCAAATGCCGCAGGGATCACCACAGCTCTCGGGCAGCTTGGGGAATGGCAGCGAACCGGGGTGTGGATGTCTGTAACAGAAGCTGTCTCCCTAGTCACGGCATTCAAAGACAGCACCACCTCTTCTATTGCTGAACGGTTAGCTACTGTGGGCAGTGTGATTGGTCAAATTGCTGGTGAGGCCGGTCCAGGAGTTGCTGAGATAGTCAGGGCGGTTGAGGAAAACGGCACGAGCATCGCGGCGATAATCCGTCAAATGGCTGTTTGGCAATCCGACGGCACTTGGGATGCACTTAGGGAAATTGCCAGCCTAGCCAAGGGCATGAACGACTCGTTGTCTCCCCAGATTGTAGAGCGGCTGATGGAATTAGCGAATGAAGCGATTATGGGTCTGCGTGACGGCTTGGACTCGGAGCTGTTGGCAATCGGAATTCGGTCGGTAGCTACACTTTACGAATCAGTGACGGCGGCCAGTCGTGACCAAACACGCATCACTGTCACGGGCCTTATGCGCAGCCTCAAAGAGCCCGAAATTCAATACGGCATGAAGGTCATCCTGGGCATTTTGCGACGGTTGGATCAAATCGCCGCCAAGTAAGGCACACCGCTCGATATCTTACCTTTGTCGACAATTCGGCGAACATTCCCACGTCGGTACTTCCAGCCAAGAGATACACCAGCCTTAGGCGATGGAGTCTCATCGCGCAAGCGACCGACGGAAAGAAGAAAGAACATGACCATGCCCGGGCTGAACCCCGCTGGGGAGGCAAAGGTTCGTGGTACGTTCTGGGCTGAACAGCGCCGGATTGCTCGAATGACGATCGCCCTTTCTCTAGAATCGGCAACTACCCGGGATCACCTCCCGGGTAGCATTGCTGTCCGGGAAGCTTTTTTAATGCGTGTCTCGTGGCAGGGTAGACCACCCCATGACGGCATAAAGGGGTCAATATCCGTTTATGGCCGTGATGATCTGTCCTCCCCCAAAGGCCCCAAGAATGCTCAACCACCACGGTCCCCGAATTGCCAGAGGCAAACCCAAAACCATAACAACTCCCACTATACACCGGACCCATCGGTCCCATAACGCCACATTCTGTTGAAGCGCGTGTGCATGGATCACGAGACATAGCCTCTCTTCTGGACACCAGCTTATGGCAGCTCTGAGTATGGATTGTAGGTTATGTTAAAACCCCCCGACATATGCGGGGTCCCTGTGTTGTTCGATGCTGTCCTCCGGAACCTCATGGTCCTAAGGGAGGCCGCTGGGCACATCGACCGGGAATGGACGGCCATTATCCTGAGGTTGTGGGGCGACCACGGGCATTCTAAACTCTCGCCGCATGGGAAATTGACGATTGTAGGAAGATTCGGTACTCCTCTGAGATGCGGGAGGGTATTATCCAAGGGACCCTGACTCATGTTTTCGAGTTCCACAAAAATCCTGGATGAATAACAGTCCATGCCTAAGAGTCGATCGAACAGAGATTTGTTCCGCCCTTGAGGTGCTTTACCAAGCTATATTAGACAGGCCAATTTTTTTTGTGCAGGAATCCACATCCGGCAGTTTTGGCCAGGGACAAGCGTTGTGACATTATGGGGGTAACGGCGGCAAAAAAAGCCATGATGTTTTAACGTAAAGTTGTATTGACAGCTTGTCATTTTCGCGATAAAAAGGTCTAGGGTTAAAATTTAGTATAAATCAAATAGGCAGAGAATTCGGGCATAAGGGTGAGTGATAGGATAAAAAAGATGTCAATAGGTCAATAGGTCAATAGAAGGAGGAAATATTAAATGGCTTCGAATCTCGAACGGTCGCTGTCAACACGTCAAATTTCTATGCTAGCGATTGGTGGTGTCATTGGTGTCGGCCTGTTTTATGGTGCGGAAGTGTCGGTGAAACTTGCAGGGCCCGCAGTAATTGTGGACTTCGTGGTCTGTGGCATCCTCGTGGCGATTATGATGCGGAGCTTGGGAGAGATGGTGGTCCATACTCCGGTTTCGGGATCTTTTAGTTACTATGCATCCACCGTTTTAAGTCCTCGCATCGGCTTTATCAGCGCAGGGATGTGGTGGTTTTACTGGATCGCGACGGTGATGTCCGAATTGGCGGGCATTGGCCACTTGATCCAGTTTTGGGCACCAAGCTTTCCGGTGTGGCTGCCGGGACTAATCGCGCTAGTGTTGTTCACGGCATCAAATTTGTTGGCGGTTAAGGTTTTTGGCGAGATTGAATTTTGGTTTGCGGCACTGAAGATTTTGGCGGTTATCACGTTTATGGTCTTTGGCCTATTGTTGATGTTTACAGGCATTTTTTCTCATGGACACATTCGCACCATCACCAACTTGTGGACTCATGGAGGCTTTATGCCTAATGGGGTCCTGGGGATTATGATGGCGATGTCGTTGGTTGTCCAAGCCTATAGTGGGATTGAAACGCTCGCTGTGGAATCGGGTGAATCCAACAATCCCAAACGGGCATTAAAGGTCGCGTTCGGATCGGTGACGTTACGCGTAGGCGTACTCTACATCGGATCGATGCTGATTATGTTATCGGCTTTTCCTTGGACTTTTCTGTTGCATCATGCAGGCAGCCCCTATGTGCTAATGTTCTCGCGCATTGGGATTCCGGTGGCGGCTACGATCATTAACTTATTGATTATCTCCTCGGGTCTATCGTCGTGTGATACAGGGCTTTATGCGGGATCTCGCATGTTATACAGCTTGGCGCTAAATGGTACAGTTTCCGCCAAAATGTCACGGACGAACAGGAACCACATTCCCAATATTGCCGTGTGGGTTACCGCTTTGGCGATTTTGGTTGGCATTGTCATTACGTATTTGGCCCCGAACCAAGTGTATGTGTGGATTACCAGCGCCTCGGCCTTTGCGGATTTATGGATATGGGGCGTCATTATCGTGTCTGAAATTCAGTTTCGCCGCCGGTTTAATGGCAATGCGCGGCAAGAATTGGAATACGCGGTACCGTGGTGGCCCATGCTCCCGATTATCGGCTTGGTGCTTTTGGTGGGTATCTTTGCGGCTTTCTTAATCTCGCCCTTGACGCGTGTCTCGGTGTGGGCCGGTATTTTGTTTTTGGTCGGAATGTTTGTGTATTCCGGCGTATTGAAACGGCGTAATACATTGCCTGATGAGATTGATTTACAAGATGCGATGACGACTGACACGGCAGAGCAATAATGATGTAATAATGTATTGACATCTTGACTTAATGAGATTATTGTCAGAGTAGTAGGTTATCGCTTTAATTTTTCGAGAAAGAAGGCTACAATTATGGCTGAAGATGCACTCGCAATGTTGCAACAAAAAGATTTGCAGCATGTCTGGCATCCCCTGACGCAACATCAGGCATATCGAGAAGGCGCCCGACCTTTAGTGATTACGGGTGGACAAGGCGCTTTTGTCTATACCGCCGATGGCCAAGCATTTCTGGATGCTGCTGCTGGCCTATGGTGTGTCAATGTGGGCTATGGCCGCCAAGAACTGGCCGACGCTGGTGCCAAGCAATTGCGTGAGTTGGCGTATTATCCCTTAACGCATAGCCATCCCAGGGCTATCGAATTGGCGGAAAGACTGGCCTCATACTTACCCCGTACTCCGCACATTTATTTCTCCAATTCTGGGTCTGAGGCGAATGAGGTGGCCTTTAAGGCCGTCCGTCAGTACTGGAAGCAACAGGGGAAACCCGGCAAAATTAAAATTTTGTCCCGGTTCCGCGGCTATCATGGGACCACAATGGGAGCTTTGGCGGCCACCGGTCAACCGGGACGGCGTCAAGGTTATGAACCGCTCACGCCCGGATTTATTCAGGTAGCGCAACCCTATTGTTACCGTTGTCCGTTTCATCTAGAATATCCGTCATGCCATATGCAGTGTGCAGATGACTTTGAGCGCCGCATTGAAATCGAGGGGGCCGATACCGTTGCCGCGATTATCATCGAGCCGGTGACGGCGGGAGGCGGTGTCATTGTACCGCCAGTCGGGTACCTGAAGCGGGTCGAAGAAATCGCCCGCCAGTATGATGTCAAACTGATTATTGATGAAGTCGTGACGGGCTTTGGCCGTTTGGGTGCGATGTTCGCGACCTCCTTTTTCGATATCCATCCAGATATTGTCACAATGGCCAAGGGTTTAGCAAGTGGATACATGCCAATTTCGGCCACGGCCTTTAGCGACGAGTTGTTTGAGGGATTCTTAGGTGGGCCCGACAGCCAGCGTCACCTGCGGCATGTCAACACCTTTGGGGGACACCCTGTGGCCGCGGCAGTGGCTTTAGCCAACATCGACGTGATTGAGTCGGAAAATTTGGTGGAACGCTCTCAGACATCCGGTCAGAAACTACTCAAGGGATTGCAAGACGCGTTAATGGATCAGCCGAATGTCGGAGATATCCGTGGAATGGGCTTGTTGGTGGGGATCGAATTGGTCAAAGACCGCTTAACGAAGGAACCCGTACCCAACGCCGTGATGCGGTCGATTGCCAAGGCGGCGCTGGCCCAAGGGGTTATTATCGGCAAAGCCTCCGACGTAGAACACGAACGCAACAACATGTTGATGTTTGCACCACCGCTGGTGATGACAGACGCCGACATTAGTCAATTGATCAACGTCGTCTGGGGAAGTGTCGTGGAAGTCATGGAGCGAGAGGTGGCAAAGGCATGATTATCGGAACGTTAAAAGAAATTAAGCCGCAAGAACGACGTGTAGGACTAACGCCTGTGGGAACCCGGGCATTAATTCGGGAAGGGCACCAGGTGCTCATCGAGCAAGGCGCGGGAGAAGGCAGTGGATTCTACGACCAGGAATACCAACAAGCAGGGGCTGTCATAACCTCACGGGAAACCTTGTGTGAAAAGGCCCAGATGGTCATTAAAGTCAAAGAGCCGCAAGTCGAGGAATATGCCTTGCTGCGTCGTGGTCAAATCTTATTCACCTACTTGCATTTGGCGCCGGCCCGGGAATTAACCATGGCGTTATTACGGCAACGGGTTACGGGCATTGCCTATGAAACCATTCGCGACAAGATGGGCCGACTTCCCTTGTTGGCACCCATGAGTCAAATCGCCGGGCGAATGTCCGTCCAGATTGGAGCGCAGTTTTTGGAGTGGTTCTATGGGGGCCGAGGTGTGCTTTTAGGCGGTGTTCCCGGTGTACCTCCAGCTCATGTCGCCGTGTTGGGGACGGGCGTGGTCGGGTCTCATGCCATTAACATGGCGGTGGGGATGGGAGCGCGTGTCACGGCGTTTGACGTATCATTAGATAAATTGAATGAATTGGATCATAAGTATGGGAGCAGGGTAACAACGGTGGTGTCAACCCCTGAAAACATTGCTGATACCGTTCCTGATGTGGACTTGCTCATCAGTGGCGTTTTGGTTCCGGGAGCCAGAGCCCCGCGTCTCGTGACAGAAGGCATGGTGCACACCATGAAACCCGGCTCGGTTATCGTAGACGTGGCAATTGATCAAGGGGGAAGCATCGAAACATGCGACCACACCACGACGCATGCCGAACCGGTCTACGTGCGCCACGAGGTGGTGCATTACGCCGTGGCCAATATGCCCGGGGCCGTACCCCGTACGTCTACAATGGCTCTGACTAATGCAACCTTGCCGTATATTCAAGCAATTGCTAAAATGCCCATGGAGCAGGTCTTTAACGATCCGGTTTTGTCTGGTGGAGTCAACGTTTTTGATGGGAAAGTGACCAATTTGGAAGTGGCACGGGCGCTGGAACTGGAGTATGCGTCGTTAGGGTAGGACAAGGGCCCGGATGGTATCCGGGCCCCGGCAAATCACGGGCTGATAGGAGGCAGAGATGATGGG
>JAKADI010000023.1 GCA_021820675.1 Bacillota bacterium
GCGGCTATCGACAGAAATACCAAGCCGCTTCGCCAATCGGTGTGCATCTTCGGTACTAACGACGTCGGCCCACCGCACACCGACCTTTTCATCAAGGCGTTCCACCAAATCTACCCGCGCAAAAGGCGGAGTAAAATCCAAACGTTGACCTTGGTATTCTAAAGTTGCGTGGCCCTTAATCTCTGTCACAAGAAAAGCTAAGAGCGATTCTACCAATTCCATGATCCCTTGGTAATCCGTGTAGGCTTGATAGAGTTCAAGCATCGTAAACTCAGGATTGTGTTTAGTCGAGATTCCTTCGTTTCGAAATACCCGTCCAATTTCGTATACGCGGTCCAGACCTCCGACAATCAGCCGTTTGAGATGTAATTCTAAAGCAATGCGCAAGTATAATGTCATGTCCAAAGCGTTATGATGGGTAACAAAGGGCCGGGCTTCAGTTCCCCCGGCTATGGGCAACAACACCGGCGTCTCGACTTCAATGAAATCGCGTTCAGCTAAAAATTGGCGAATATAGGTGATGGTTCGACTGCGTATATTCACCACCTCTCGAACCTCGGGGTTCACTAATAAATCCACATAGCGTTGACGGTATCTTAGATCGACATTGGTAAGGCCATGGCGCTTATCGGGAAGATCTAATAAACTTTTACTCAAAAATTGAAAAGACTGAACTTCAATCGTGACTTCGCCACGCCGGGTTTTAAATATCGTGCTCCTTGCTCCGCCGATATCCCCGACTTCCAAAAATTCAGCTAACGCAAATACCGTGTCCCCCACAACATCCTCACGCAAGTGGCATTGTATCTTCCCTTGCTGGTCAACCACATCCAAGAACATGGCCCGTCCGTGTGTCCGGATCGCCTTGACCCGTCCCGCCAGGCGTACCATTTGGCCCTCCCATTCCCCATAGTGATCGCGGATATCCTGGCTAAAGGCGGTGACATCAAAGAGAGTGGGTTCATACGGATCCACGCCCCGCGCCCTAAGCGCCTCTAACTTGGTAATCCGGACAGCGCGGGGATCAAAACTGTCTTCTGCCAAAATATAACCTCCACGGATCTTACGATATCTTCACAACCTGCATGCGAATTTTTCCGACAGGTGCACTGACTTCCACAACTTGACCAACCTTTGCTCCCATCAAAGCCTTTCCTACAGGCGATTCATTGGAAATATGATTTTTGTTGGGATCAGCCTCGGCAGCGCCCACGACCGTGTACTCTTCCTCGAATTCTTCTCCCAAATCCTTAACTCTCACGATAGAGCCAATATGCACCGCCGTGGGGTCGACGTTATCGCTTGTTACCACCTTCGCTTGCCGGAGCATTTTCTCGATGGTCTGAATTCGTCCTTCTACAAAAGCCTGCTCATTTTTCGCGTCCTCATACTCGGAATTCTCGGAGATGTCTCCAAATTCTCGGGCAGTCTTGATGCGCTCCGAAATCTCATGCCGCCGTACCGTCTTTAAGTACTCCAATTCACTCTCTAATTTTTTAAGTCCTTCTTCAGATACTAGCAACTCTTTATCGCTCAACACGATTCCCCACTTTCTTCTCACATAAGGGCTGGCTAATGAATCCTACGAAAAAATTTGGTATCTATGCTATGTGGACCTATTATATACATTTATCAGCCTAGCGCAACGGTCTTAATCCTATTTTTTCGTCTCGGGTGAATCAACTACCGCCGAAATGGTCTGTCTGAGTAACGGAAGATCTACGGTAACATCTGTACTCAACGGGGTTTCTCCTAAGACCAGCGGAATGACCGTTCGGCTGTCCAAAAGCGCAGTCATCAAGCGAACGCGGGCATTTGAGGCCAGTAAAATCACGATGTCGAATTGACGAAATTTATTGGCCAGATCCATGATTTCGTTTACCAATTCAATGCCATTCCGACTCTGCGCATATTCCCATCGTTCCTGGTTGGTCATAACCCAACACAACTCGACGCCCAGATCCTGGCAGAGTTGCCGGACTTCGTCAGGATTCGCAATGGGAAACCCAATCACCGCAATTGAGCGGCCCTTACGCAACTCGCCCAATGTTTCCAGGCGAGACACAAAAGACCGATCAACGCCAAATTTCTTTGCCACATCGTGTTGCGACAGACCTTGGGACCTGGCCAAAAGTATTTGTTCGGTGTAACTAGAGATCCGCGACAAGCTTATAACCTTGTCGCCTATTCGAATCAAATCCACGAAAGTTCCTCGTTTCGCGCATGGTTAAGCCACTCATGAATCAGGTTTTCGGCTTCGTCGCGCGTGTTTAGGGCGTAACACCGATTGCGGTAGGTATTCGACCCAGGCGTTCCGCGGAGATACCACGTTAATTGCTTGCGCATCTCACGAATTGCCACCGTTTCTCCCTTTATTTCGACCATACGCCGCACATGATACAACGCCATCTCCGCACGCTCTAAGGCGTCCGGAGGATCCAGATGACGGCCGGCGCGAACAAATTCCGTAATTCGCCTAAAAATCCACGGATCGCCAAAAGAGGCTCGTCCGATCATCACTCCGTCGGCTCCGGTTTGCTCTATCATACGAACAGCGTCTTCGGGGGTCCGAACATCTCCATTCCCAACAACAGGAATATCGACCCGCTCTTTGACCTGACGAATAAAATCCCAGTTTGCCGGTCTGGTATATAAATCATCCCGGGTGCGCGCATGAATCGTGATAGCCCTTGCTCCGACCCGTTCAAACGACTCAGCCAAAGACGGAGCGGTAATACTGTTATGATTCCACCCGGCACGAACTTTAACCGTCACGGGAATCTTAACAGCCGATACAACTTCACGAACCACACTGACAGCCCTGTCCGCATCATTTAATAAAGCGGACCCATCACCGTTTTTGACAACTTTCGGTACGGGACACCCCATATTGATGTCGATTAGGTCACAACCTTGTCGCTCTGCCTGATAGGCCGCTTCGGCCATGACTTCCGGTGTCGATCCCGCTATTTGAATCCCTACCGGGTGCTCCCCGGGATCCATTTCCATCAGCCAAAAACTCTTGGCACTGTTGTGTAGCAACGCGTTGGCATTGACCATCTCAGTGATACACAATGTCGCACCTTGCCGGCGCGCAATAGACCTGTAGGCACGATTCGATACACCTGCCATCGGCGCGAGCATCACAGGAGGATCAATAATCATAGGCCCTATTTTCATCGCGCATCACCCCTCGTCAAAAATTGCCCAATTATTATACCACAGGCCCATACCGACGAATGCGTAAATGTGCCCTTCAGTATCCTGTATTGATCACCGTAAACGTCAAGTAAGGCAATGACGGGAACTAAGCAACCGTTGATGTCGCGCCTGCCATTACACCGAGAGGGCAGGCGTTTGGACGTTGTAGGCATTCCTCTTCTATGGCAAAGTGTAGATAACAGGCCCTTGGCTAAATCCAGGCCAGTCTAACCCGTGGGATAGACATTGTTCCAAGATTTCCTCGGCTAAGGTTTGAACGATGAGAAGATGGCTCGGATCGGTTTTCAACCGGAGAACCCACCAATCAGCGCGCCGATTCCCCAAAGCTCCTTGCATCCATGCTTTAACCACCTCGGGATCGGCCCCTTCTAACCACAACCATGCATCTCCCAGCGCCAACACATCGATAGTGTTCCTCCAATTTGCGCTCCATCTCACCATGGCATCCGGGATCGACTCGGGCAAGCATGCCATCAGGGAATACATAATACTTTCAAAAATCGGCGGTGCGGTTAAAAGAAAGCTTAATCGGTCCTGCATAAATTGCGAAGCCCACCATAGAAAGATCTGACTAAGAAAAATGGATATTTGGGCATTAGGCCCGTAAAAAATGACAGGTTGCGGACCAATGCGTACGAAGCTGGATCCATCCAGCATTGGGAGCAGACGATATTGCGAAGGCATGATTTTGGCGTGCGTTTCGCGGGGAAATATGTGCCACGGGAAATTGTCGGTTAATGCTGTGGTCGGCAAGATTGGCACAGGGCATTGCGAACGAATTTGAGACGCTAATCTCCGACTATGCCACTCCCAGGCATCCACATGGGCACTGGTTGCCCACGGCACATCCATGGAACAGGCTTCTTGTTGCTGAATGAACACCCCATAATCATCTAAGGACAAATGTAAAGACTCAATACTGTGTGAGAGGTTTCTGTCCGCTAAGGCCATTCCAGTCCACGTTTTGAGGTCTTCACACTCGTCATGCAGTTGAGCCCGAACAAAGAAATCTCCGCCTAACTGGTCACGAGTGTTGCGAAGCCAGTTAGACGCCGATTTCAACGTTGATTCCCAGTCGATTTCTTCTCCTTGAGAGTCCAAAAGCCATAAAGTGAATAATGATGCACGCAACGTTCGTACCGGAGCAAGCGGTGATTGCCACCCCCCTTGGGCGATACGATTGGCCGCCAGACGCGCGAATCGTCCCCAATGTTTCACTTCGCTGTCTGAACATTTCACGGTTGATTGGGACAATACCAACCAATCGTGACGTTCTTTGGCAAAAGCCGTTTTTGACCATTCGGGCCACTTAAACGAGCCGATCGGTATTAAATCGTGCCATAATGCCGAAGACGGCGACCTTTCACTCAAGAGCTTAAGAAAGTCGCGTCTGATATTTTCTTTGTGGAGTATCAAACGGCTCGGCAACGCCTCGGCCGGTGATGCGTCTTTTTTCTTTCCCCCAGGGCGCATGTATGACCTCATCTCCTCTTGGCTCATCTTATGTTAGAGGCAGGGGAGGCGATACCAGGGGCCAAGTCGTTTCCTGACCGCGGAGACTGACTTTGTAGTCTTTTCCTGATCAATTAGTCATGCGTCATACAGGCTTTCTCAGGCATGGAATCCCCGCTAACGCCTCAGGATTGTCCAATCCCGACACATCGCCGGCCGGCTCCCCCAAAGCTGCCGACCGAACGATGCGGCGCATAATCTTGCCGTTGCGGGTTTTGGGCAAGGCTGGGACCGCCACCAAATATGTCGGCCTGAGTGGCTTCCCGAGCGCTTCGGCTACGCGGTCCATTAAAGATGCGCTCCAATCCGACGAAGTTACGGTTTCCGGCACCACCACAACAAAGGCCGCTAACACCTCGCCTTTTATGGGATCGGGAATTCCAACCACGGCGGCTTCCGCAATTGTGGCGTCAGCTAATAGTACCGCTTCCACCTCTGCGGGTCCTATGCGTTTACCGGCAATTTTCAAGGTATCATCCGTACGTCCAAGGACAAACCACGCTCCACAATCTGTGGCAACAGCCCAATCTCCATGGACCCACTGTCCAGACCACCGGCGCCAATAGGTCTCCAAGTAGCGGTCGGCATCATGCCAAAAACCCTGTGTCATTCCCGGCCAGGGCTGGCTTACCACGAGTTCTCCCACCGTATTTCTTACGGGTTTTCCCCAGTCGTCAACGACCTTTGCTGCCATTCCTGGCACAGGCCCGGAAAAGGCACACGGGTATAATGGTTCCAACAGTGTGCCGCCTAAAATCCCACCGCCAATTTCCGTTCCCCCACTATAATTCATGATGGGGCAGCGCGATTGCCCGACATGTCTAAAAAACCAGTACCAGCTGTCCGGATCCCAAGGTTCCCCCGTTGAACCTAACACCCTGAGGGACGATAAGGCCACTTCCGGTGTGCTCCCCGACTGGGCCATCAACCCGCGTATGAGGGTCGGAGCTAATCCTAGCACGCTCACCCCATGTCTTTGTGCAAGTTCCCATACCCGCCTAGGTCCGGGGTAATCCGGCGCTCCATCATAAAGAACGACCGTGCTCTGACGTATTAATCCCCCGATAATGGCCCAAGGGCCCATCATCCATCCGAGATCTGTCATCCACCACAACACATCTCCCGGGCCAACATCAAAGACGTGCCACAAATCTTGCGCCGCCTTCAGAGGGAATCCGCCATGCCCATGGACCGTTCCCTTCGGCTTGCCGGTGGTGCCTGACGTATAAAGGAGCAGGCATGGGCTATTCGGCAAGAGCCGTTCAATGGGGATGGTTGCTCCCTCATGGTCGTCCATGAAGTCATTCCACCAGAAATCTCGCTGCGGAAACCAACCCTCCACTTGGCCGATATGATTCACCACCAAGACGTGGCTAGACCAAGGCATGTGATCCATCACGCGATCGATCACCGTTTTCATCAAAACACGTTTCCCACGGCGCATCACGCCGTCCGCCACGATGACGTACCGGACTTCTGCGTCGATAAGCCGTTGGCGTATCGCATCTTCCCCATACCCAGAAAACAAGGGAACGGCGATGGCCCCTAACAAGCCGAGCGCAACCAGGGCCACCGCCGCCTCCCCTATCATCGGTAACATAAGGCCGACGGTGTCGCCTCGCTTCACGTCCCACCGCTCGCGCAACGACCGGGCTAGTATGCGGGCTTGGCGCATCAGTTTCCCGTACGTCCAGGTGCTTACCTCCCCAGACTCCGTCTCCGCGACGATTGCCTCCACCTGGGCCATTGGCCCCCCTGCCTGCCGTTCGACCGCCGCAACCCAGTTTGTCGTCCCGCCGACAAACCACTGGGCCCATGGCTTCGTGCGAGAGACATCCAGAACCGTATGGTAGGGACGGAACCACGGCCATTGTAATCCTTGCTCTACGCGCTGCCAAAACCAGGCCGGATCCTTTTCCGCTTTTTCCCGTAAAGCTTGGACCGACGGCAATTCCAATTCTTGGAGAAATTGCCCTAAACGGGTTGTGTGATAAGCGTCTGCTGCCGGGGTCCACGCAGGCTCCCGATTAATCCATTGTTCCCAGGCCGCAGCGGGCCGGTGTTCATTCATCTGGCCTACCTCCTTAGCCACTGATTATCAAACGAAGTCAGACATATGGATTGCACGGATTAAGGGGCTGACCTTCCCCGCGGAGGGGTCAATCCCAATTCGCGCCGCCATTTGGCCACCGTACGGCGGGGAACACAAAACCCTTCCCTTTCCAAACATTGGCTAATTATTCGATCGGAGCGGGCCCCGTGCTCTATCCAATATCGGATGCGGTGCTGAATAGTCCGGCGATCTGCGCTCGCCCCGGGAACTAGCTGACGCAAGCGCAATATTCCCCGAGGCAGCGCAATCACCCGATTATGCAATACCCTTTGCACAGTCGTCTCGTGAACCCCAGCGATGGGTGCCACCTGAGCCACGGTTAAAGCCCGGGGTGAGAGGGCATCACCGAGACAAAATGGCGCTTGCGCAACAACGATAGAATGGGTCACAGCCATCAAGACATCACGGCGTCGGCCCATGACCTTCATCCACTGTATAGCGTTTTCTTGCATGGAATGCCACGCTGTTCCCGAATTGGCCCGAGGTTCGGCCAGATCCCGCCGACGGCAACGGAGCATATAGGGATCGTTGACCTCAATTTTCCATTCACCTTGACTGCCTTGTCGCTGCGCCCACAAACTCACCCCCAATCCCCCTGACATCATGTGATCGTCCCGGCCTATCAGAGGATAAGGACGGCAGCGGCGAATATGCTCCATGGCCGTTGTTACCTGAGGTACCGTCGATGCCGTGACGCGAGCTAACCACGTCGGTTCCCGGAGCCAATCTGCCAGAGGCAATTGGAGGATATCGCGTTCAACGGAACCATCTAAACCTAAACGTTGGAGTTGAAGCCAGACCGCCTCCGGCACTGACCGTGCACCGATTCCCGGAGGGTCGAGGGATTGCAGGGCCCAAAGGGCCCTACGGGCATCGGCCGGCGCGACACCCGTCTGAGAGGCCACTTCTGGTACGGTACATGAGACCAGGCCATGAGCATCCAGCGCCTGCCACCAATAACGGAATGCCCGTCGTTCGACCAGGGACAACATATTTTCCACTTCCGCAAGTGTCATAAGCCATTCCCACTCTGTCCAGGGATTCGACGCCACTGTCGATTCCACAGGCCATAGGTAAGGGTGATAGTCAGGATTAGAAACCACCTCGAGAAAAGGGTTGGCTTCAGCGGCCTTCCAACATTGCTCCGCCCATTCATCATCAGAACGGTCCAACCAAGTGGCCACTTGCATCCATAGGAGCGTTACCGATGTATGAAGCGCGGTCCCGACTTGCACCTGCGATTCCACTCGATTTCCCGTATGCATCATCAACTTTTTCCTGCTTTCTTTAGACGGCGGTATATTGTGCTCCGCGAAACTCCTAGTTCGGCCGCCGCAGCACTGACACTACCGGGATGACGTTTAAGGGCCTGTAGCGTAGGGTCGGGCATCAAAGCCGGAGAACATTGGTACAATAATTCTGGGGTAATCACTCCGTCACCCGCAAAAATCGCACACCGTATCAAGACATTGCGCAACTCCCGGAGATTCCCCGGCCAGGAATATGCCATCAAGACCTGCAGGGCCGTTTCGGTGAGCCCCAAAGTCGGTTGACCGACTGTTTTACTGGCTTCCTGGAGGAAATAGCGTGCTAAGAGTTTCATGTCGGTGATTCGCTCCCGAAGCGAGGGAACAGTCAATTCGACAACCGCCAAACGGTAGTATAAGTCGGCACGAAAACGCTGACAGTCAACCAATTCCCTCAGATCGCGATGCGTCGCCGCCACTATTCGGACATCCAAAGGAATGGGCGTCGTACCGCCCACCCGGACGAGTTCCTGCATTTCGAGCACTCGCAGCAGATAGGGTTGAACAGACAAGGGCAGTTCGCCGATTTCATCCAGGAAAATGGTTCCGTGATGGGCCGCCTCAAATTTTCCGGCCGCACCCTGGGGGCGAGCACCTGTAAAAGCCCCCCCTTCATATCCAAACAGTTCGGGGCCCACCAAATCGGATGGAATCGCACCGCAATTGACGGCTACAAAAGATCCCGATGCCCGCGGGCTAGCTTGATGAATCGCATGGGCCACTCGTTCTTTACCCGATCCCGTTTCTCCGTACAGCAAGATGGGCACAGATGTGGGCGCGACTTGATCGATTTGATGAATAAGCTCCAGATAAGCCGGGTTCCCCCCTATCAAATCGTGGCGATCATATTGAGCTTTCCAATAAGTTGCCGAATTTTCTATTGTCAGCGGCCTTCGCACAACCACCCAGCCAGACAGATTATCCCCCCGACGTAGCGGAATGAGATCGCAGGGGAGTTTTGAAAGTTCACGCAACTCGACGCCTGATTTAATCGCACCTTGTAGCTGATGCTGCTCCAATTCGGTCGGAGGCGGGCCGTGGGTCGCCACCACGCCGCCATAGCCATCCAATAGCCACAAGGTGTCCTGAGCATAGCGGGATACATAACGCAAGAATTGATTGTGAAGCCACTCACGCTCCCCCTCGGTGGCGATATGGCAAAGGCCCGCCACCATGTCCCCCATCATTTGGAGCAAGGCCGTTGCCGGATGGTACAAATGCTTCTCCCGAGGCCCTGTGACATCAACGACACCCAATAACCGTCCCGAATCCCGATCCCATACCGGTGTAGCAGTGCAGACCCAATCGTGAAACGGTGCAATAAAATGTTCCGATCCCCGAACACTCACAGCTTGTCCCGTCACGAGCGCGGTTCCGATAGCATTGGTACCCGCTCCGGATTCGCTGTAATCGGCTCCTGGCATGAAGTGAATGGCTGTTTCCGCACGCCGCCGAACTCCCTGGTCTCCCGCGACGTAAACTAACACACCTTCGGCATTAGTCAACGCGGCCAAATGTCCTGTATCCCGAACCCAGGTGTCTAACTGATCCAAGAAGGAGGAAGCCGTGGTCAACGGCTTCCATTCCCGCATCGCTGTTGTTGCGGACTCTGTTACCAGTGGCGGCTTTTGATCGGGGGAGATCCGTCTATGCACACGTTGCCAGCTTTCTTGAATGAGGGGACGGATCGTTTCGGGGACCACTCCCTGGGTTATGAGTTGCTTCCAGCATTCTTTTAGGTCCCTTTCACTGGATAACATGGCCGAGACCCCCTCCTTCCTCCTCGTGCGCTCTCACATGAGAGCGTTGAACCCTGGACGTTATTGTTATTTAGTATAGCAAATTGTGGTGGAGTTGGTTGATATTACCGGTTAATCGGAGCTATCCGCCGGCATGGTGGGTAAGGGCCGTCCCAACCATTCCTGGTAAAAGGTCTCAAGGTCAGGAATGAAGGAATGCACCGGCGGATACCACGGCGGCACAGTTTCGACTTCCAATTGCGTACCACAGCTTGGACAATAATATTCGCGGTACTCTTGCCATGCAGGGTCAGCCCCCATGAAATTGGGGTAAATTTCCCGAATCGTCTCTGCCGTATTACGCACATAAACCAATGCCTGTTCTTTCCAATTTTCTCGGTAATCGCCAAATTCAAATCCGCAATCACTCTTGATGATTCGTCGCCCATCCGCGGTCTGCACAACATTCAAATGAAAAGCAAACGGAAGGAGAATCTGGTCGGGATAGGGCATGCGAGATTGTAAAATTTCGATGACCTGGTCAAACCGATCCGGGTCCTTAAAGGTTGATAACATTTCATGCAGTGTAGGCCAGGTAACCTTGCCGTCAATCAGTTCCTCGATAGTCTGGCGATCGAATCGACGCCGTCGCCCTGCGGTACGTAAGGACCCGGAATGTTCTGCACTTGGCATAATGACACCTCCTAGAATATTCCTTCCGGGGGAAGCGTCCCCGACTATTCAGACGGCCACTTCCTCC